>JBEPXL010000006.1:0-22096 GCA_041641935.1 Desulfobacteraceae bacterium
GTTTCTCAACCCGGTCTTCCAGTTCATCATAACCGGCAGGAACCGTTGCGGTTCCGCCTTCCGTGGCTGCTGTACCGTTTTGTGACGAGAGTTGGTTTTCCAACCGGTCAAGACGGTTTTCCAGGGCCGTCAATTCCGCCGGGTCGGCAGGGGTTCCATCGGGTGAAGGAACTTTTCCCAGCACGCGGGCCGCCCTGGTTTCCAGACGGGCAAGCCGTGGCTCCAGGGTACTCGCCTCCGGCTGCAGCCCCACATACCAGAAAAAGAGGGCTGTCAATCCTGCCAGCCAGAGAAACACAAGCACCAGCATCAGACTGGATGATTTGTTGGATGACCTGGATCTGTCTTTCTTCATGCGTTCTTACCTCCGAACGATCGTTTTTCATATATCAGGCAGGATGGGGCACGGCTGTTTCTGCAGAAACAGTCTGAATCGTACCATTCCCCTGTTACGGTCCGGGAAAGGGGCATCACTTGACAAAATACGCAAGCAGTAATGGCATAAAATTAATCGTGTTGATCTAAAACAGAAACCGGAATAAACTTCAAGTGTTTTTCTGCACGAATGCATCAAAAAAAGACCAGAACCGGTTGCGGATCACATCCTTTTCCATCAAAATTTCATGATAAGCATTCGGAATCAATTTGAATTGGCAATCCGGCAGTGCGGCGGCATATGCCTGCTGTGCCGCAACCGGAACGACCCGGTCATCCCCGGCCGTTACCATGAGTACAGGTGTCCGGATGGTTTCGGCAAAACCGTCTGAATGGAGACGGTCGATGGCATCAAAACTGGCCTGGAGCCATCCGTACGTGACGCCGCCGAGCCCCAGATCAGGGTTCAGCGAGACCGCTTCTGTTTCTGCCAGATACCGGCGGCAGTCGGTCGTCACCACGTTCCGCCGGAAGGTTGTGCGGTTTCTGGAACAATAATCCTTCTCGCCGAATGCATAGAGATGTCCGCATCCCCGGCGGATGGCCCATCGGGTCAGGAAGCGGATGAACGGGATCGGAACCGGAGGCGCCATAATATCCACCATGGGAGACAGGAGAACCGCCTGATCAAAACAGCCCGGATGATCACGCAGGTAGTGCAGGGCAATATGTCCCCCCATGGAATGGCCCATGCAGATCAGCGGTTTATATGCCCCCGGCAGGACAATCTCCTCCATGAACTGGTGCAGATCCTGAAAATAGACGTCATACCCGTCGATATATCCCCGATACCGGCAGCGGCGTCCGGGCAGCATCCGCGTTGAAAGCCCCTGACCGCGCCAGTCAAAACTGTACACGCCAAAGCCCCGTTCCAGCAGGTCACCGATGGTTTCTTCATATTTCTCCATAAACTCCGTACGCCCGGAAAGCAGCACCACCGATCCGCTGACCTTTTCCCGGCGGGAAGGCCAGAAACCGTACCGGAGAACGCAGCGGTCCCCGGTCTTCATTTCACCGATGTAACGGACGGATGTTCTGTCGCTTTGCGGGGAATCCGAAGAAGGATTCCGTGCCGGAATGGTCTTGACGGTCCTGCCGTCTGGATTTGGGGATTGCATCAGCCGCCGGAATTGTATATGGAAGATACCTTTGCCTGCCTGCAGAGAGGCGTTGAATATATTTCTAAAGGAGTCTGTAATGCGCGTTCTTATTACCGGAGGTGCCGGATTTATCGGCTCTCATCTTGCGGAAGCCTGTCTGGCGCACGGCGACGAAGTCTACATCATCGACGACCTTTCCACCGGAACACTGGATAACCTGAAACCGTTTCAGTACGCCCCCCAGTACAGAACCAGGCTGTTTGTTCATATCGATACCATTCTGAACCATGCCCTGATGCTGGAACTGATCGGAACCTGTGACGTGGTCTATCATCTGGCGGCAGCCGTCGGTGTCCAGTACATTCTGGACAATCCGCTGCGGTCGATCAAGATCAATGTCGAGGGAACGGAGAAAGTGCTGGAACTCTGTGCCCGGTTCAAAAAACGGGTGCTGATCACGTCCTCCTCCGAAGTGTACGGGAAACACCTTCATGCGCCGCTGGTGGAAACCGATAACATCATCTACGGGCCGACCAGTAAATTCCGCTGGAGCTACGCCGCCTCCAAGCTGATGGACGAGTTTACGGCACTTGCCTATCACCGGAACAAGGGGCTGGAAGTCATTATCCCGCGGCTCTTCAATACCGTCGGTCCCCGCCAGACCGGCGCCTACGGAATGGTCATTCCGCGGTTTGTATCCCAGGCCCTGAAAAACGAACCGCTTACCGTCTACGGGAACGGCTCCCAGACCCGGACATTCACCTACGTCAATGATGTAATCGATTCGCTGACGGCGCTGATGGCCTGTGACCGTGCCATCGGGGAAGTGTTCAACATCGGCGGCACGGAAGAGATCACGATCCTTGATCTGGCCCGGAAAATCATCCACGAAACCGGCTCCGCATCCTCCTGTGAACTGATCCCCTATGAAGAGGCGTTTGCCAAGGATTTCGAGGATATGCAGCGTCGGGTTCCCAGCATTGAAAAGATCCGGTCCACCATCGGGTTTGAACCCAGAACACCGCTGGATGCCATCCTGCGCCACGTCATCAACTATCAGCTTTCCCTGACCCGCTGAGACCGCTTCCCGCCGGGGTTACACCTTTCCGAAATCCTCCGGTGAAAGGTTTTCGAGATACTCGGCCCATTTTTTTCCTTCTTCACTCTTATCCACCGCCTCGGCCTCACCGGCCGGAAGGCCGGACTTTTCAATTACAACCTGGTCCACATAAATGGGCGCCCCGAACCGCAGTGCAATGGCAATGGCATCGCTGGGACGGGCGTCCATATCGAACTGCCCGTCAGCGGAAAGGAAATAGATCCGGGCATAAAAGGTATTGTCCTTCAGATCACAGACCTCGATCTTGGATACTTCGATATTGAGCTTTTCCGTAAAATTCTTAAAGAGATCATGGGTCATGGGCCGGTCAAACTGAACATTCTGGAGGGCCGACGCGATGGAGGTCGCCTCCAGCAGGCCGATCCAGATGGGAACCGCATGTTCGCCGTCCTCGGTTTTCAGAATGATGATCGGCGTATTGGAGTTGGGATCCATAGTCAGGCCCGCAATACTCACTTTATGCAGCATATGTGTCTTCTCCTTTCAGAAGATTATCTCGTTTGACGGGTTTACCCCGGAGCGAATGGGGAAAGGCATTTTCGATCTCGACCTCGATCATCCGGCCCAGCAGGCTTTTACAGAAGGATGCCTCACCGGAGCAGGAAAAGTTGACGATTTTATTGCCGGATGTCCGGCCTGTCCACTGAATACCGTTTCCCGGTCCGTCCATCCGGTCCTGGTACTTGCTGAACCCGTCCACCAGAATGGCCTGTCTGGTTCCGATCAGGGCCCGGTTTTTCCGGAGTGTATATTCTTCCTGCAACTTCTGTACTGTCTGCAGCCGACGGTTCTGCTCCGCCTCGGGAACCTTTTGGGAAAAACGGGTTGCGGGCGCATTGGGCCGGTCTGAATACTTGAAGGAAAACAGGCCGTCATAGGCAACTGTGCGGATCATATCGAGGGTCGCTGCAAAGTCAGCCTCGGTTTCACCGGGGAATCCGACTATGATATCGGTGGTGATCGCAATATCCGGACATACCTGCCGCAGGGTTTCGACTTTGCGCAGATACTGTTCCCGTGTATATTTGCGGTTCATCCGCTTCAGCACCGCATCCGAACCCGCCTGCACCGGCAGATGGATATGGTGGCACAGCTTGTCCAGGTTCCGGAAGGCGGCAATCAGATCCTCCGACAGATCCTTGGGATGAGAGGTGGTAAACCGGATTCTGTAAAGACCTTCAATATCGTTGATCCGGGCCAGCAGTTCGGCAAACGTGCAGAAGTCCTCCTTCCTGCCGTAGCTGTTGACATTCTGCCCCAGGAGGGTCACCTCCCGGACACCGGATCGGACCAGTGTTTCAATTTCACGGATGATATACCCGGCCCGGCGGCTCTGTTCCCGCCCCCGGACATAGGGAACGACACAGTAGGCGCAGAAATTGTCACATCCCTGCATAATGGTGACAAAGCGTGTCACGCGGCCATTCGGCTCTCCGGAACCGGCAGTTGTGTCCGTTTCGCATCCTTCTTTTGTATCCAGAAAGGGATCGATTTCGTCGGCCATTTCCACATCAATAATCCGGCAGCGGCGGTCGGCCACCTGCTCGATCATCTGCGGGAGACGCCGGATGGCCCGGGTCCCGAAAATAATGTCGATGAAGGGAATCCGCCTGAGAATCTCCTTTCCCTCCTGCTGGGCCATGCAGCCGCCGACCCCGATGATCAGCTCCGGATTCTTATCCTTCAGATTTGCCAGACGCCCCAGAAAACTGAATGCCTTCTGTTCCGCCTTTTCCCGGATGGCACAGGTGTTGAGTAAAATCAGGTCCGCCGATGCCGGGTCATCGGTCATCGCGTACCCCAGCGGCTGCAGCAGTGCGGCGGCCATTTCCGAGTCGTAGACATTCATCTGGCATCCAAGGGTATGGATGTACATGGTTCTATTCGTCAAATTCATCACAACAATACAGTTCTGCCTCTTCCGGGTCCACAGGATCGATACGGATTTCCTGCCGAAGCGCCTGCAGCACCCGTTCACACTCCGCCTCGCGGCCGGGCGGGATATGGAGCCCCACCAGTCCTGTGCGGGCGTCGATGGTTCTTAACATTGCGATACCGTCGGCTGCCTCCAGAATAAACCGGAAATAGGCAATCTCCCGGCGGTCCACACGATACATTTTGCGGATACTTTCCAAGAATATAACGTCCTCCGTTGCATTGTAAAGCCTATCACCAGCACTGACCCTTTTCAACATAAAAGTGCCGCCGCCGGACGGAACAGGATTAAGGGTTGTTCCCTCCCCCGTTATACGGTATGAAGGGAAGCTATGAAGACTGAATGGAACCTGATCAAATCCGACGGGGAAGCGGTTTCCCGTCTCTGCAGCCGTCTCCGGTGCAATCCGGTGACAGCCACCATTCTTGCAAACCGGAACATTCTGTCGGATGCGGACACCACCCGATTTCTCAGCCCGACCCTGGGGGATCTCCGCCCGCCGTTCGACATCCGGGACATGGACCGGGCGGTCCACCGGATTGTACAGGCCATCCGGAAACGGGAACGAATTCTGATTTTCGGCGACTACGACGTGGACGGCATTACGGCCACCACGATTCTGCTGGAATTTCTCCAGGAAACCGGGGCGGATGTCTCCTACTACATTCCCCACCGGACCCGGGAAGGCTATGACCTGCAGGAAGATCATATTTTCCGGGTGGCCCTTCCCCGGGAAATCGACCTGATCATCACCGTGGACTGCGGTTCCAGCCGCCATGATGCGGTCCGGGCGGCCCGGGAAAGCGGCATCGATGTGGTGATCACCGATCACCATACCATTGTGGACCCGCCGCCGGCAGTGGCGGTGGTGAATCCGAAACGGATCGACTGCACGGCCGGTTTCGGTCATCTCGCCGGTGTCGGCGTTGCCTTCGCCCTTCTGATCAGCCTCCGGAAACATCTCCGGGATATACACTTCTGGGGCGGCAGACCGGAGCCGAACCTGAAGCGGTACTGCGATCTGGTTGCGCTGGGAACGGTAGCCGACATGGTTCCCCTTCTCCGGGAAAACCGGATTCTCTCCCGCACCGGCCTGGATGTTCTCAATACCGGCCAGCGTCCCGGCATTACCGCACTGATGCAGACGGCCGGGATCCGGGGAGAGATGGACGCAGAGGATATTGCATTCCGTCTGGCGCCCCGACTCAATGCCGCCGGTCGTATCGATCATGCCGGAACGGCAGTGGAACTGCTCACCACCCGTGATCCCCGGCGGGCGGAAGAGATCGCCCGCTCCCTCGGCATGCTCAACCGGAAACGGCAGGAGACCGAAAAAGAGATTCTCGACACCATCCTCGACTACCTCGACCGCCATCCGGACATGCTGGAGAAGAACAGTCTGGTACTGGCGCATCCCCGCTGGCATGAAGGGGTTCTGGGGATCGTGTCCGCCAAACTGGTGGACCGGTTTTTCCGGCCCGTCTTTCTGATTTCCACCCAGAATTTCCTGGGCAAAGGCTCAGGCCGGAGCATCCCGGGCATCAATCTCTATCAGGTGCTGGAGGCCTGTTCCGCCCACCTGGAAAAATTCGGCGGGCATCCCATGGCAGCCGGCCTCCAGATTCGCCAGGACCGGGTCGACCGGTTCCGGGACGCCTTTGAAGAGGCCGTCACCCGGCTCTATGTCAAGGAGGAGTTTACACGGATGATTGATATCGACTGCGCGCTGGCGTTCAACCAGATCACCAATCCGCTGGTGGACGAACTGAATGCCCTTGACCCGTTCGGTGAAGGAAATCCGAAACCGCTGTTCATGACGGAACATGTACAGGTACTCTCCGCCCATGTGATCAAGGGGCAGCACCGGCGCATGACCCTTCAGCAGTCGGCGGACCCGCAGGGACGCACCATTGAAGCCATGCAGTTCAATGCCGGGCCGAAGCAGCCTGCGCCCACCTTTGACCGGATTGCATACCGCCTCCGCCGGAACCGGTGGAACGGCCGGGAGACGATTCAGATTATCATTGAAGAGACCTGATTTTTCCTTGCAATCTGTCACACTTGTTATTAATATAGGTAAATTTAGCTGCACAGAACTGTCTCTAACGTCTTACAAAGGATAATTACGCATGGCAAAGGTATTTCGTCCCAGCACGCGGGAGGCGAGTATACTGGCTCGTATCGAGTCTTCCAAAGAACATGCCCGCCGCCAGGCCATCAGCAGTATTCCGGAACATGTTGACGCAATGAGCAACGCCGTCGCATCCAAGCTGGTGGAAAATAAACTCGTCGAAACCACGAACAAGAACAAGCTGGAGGAGCAGATCTACAAGGCTCTTGAAAAGCTTACCTATGCGGACGATTTCGATGTGGACTACCAGGTCGCGCCGATCCGGAATCTGGTTCCCCATCCCCATGTGGTCAGCCTGTATCTTACCTCGTTCGTGATTGAAAAACTGATTCACCACAAGGATGTGGTCGATATTTACGGCTCAGACGAAGATATCTACGGCTGCATTCACAAACAGGTTTCAAAATTTCTGCCCTCGCAAGAGGATCAGTAGATTTTCGCAGCGCATGCGCCCCTCATTTCACGCCAGGCTCATCAACCCGCCCTTTGATGATCCCGGCGTGCTTGTCTCCTTTGCCTTTGAGAAACGTGCCTTTCTTTTCGATCTCGGAGATCTGCGCGCCCTTTCCAGCCAGGATATTCTGAAAGTCAGCCACATCTTTGTCTCTCATACCCACATGGACCACTTTTTCGGCTTTGACCATCTGCTGCGTCTCTGCCTGGGGCGGGAGAAGAAACTGACCCTGTACGGACCGCCGGGGATCATTGGAAATACAGAAGGAAAACTGGCCGGATACACCTGGAATCTGGTCGAGCGGTATCCCCTCCCCTTTTCCCTGCAGGTCTGTGAAGTTCACCCGGATCACCTTCTGCGCAGGGAATACAGGTGTCAGGACCGGTTCGCGCCCGCCGGTGAGCTGATCCGGCAGCCGTTTTCGGGCATTCTGCTTGCGGAACCCGCCCTTTCCGTCTCGGGTATATTTCTGGACCATCAGGTTCCCTGTCTCGGGTTTTCTCTTCAGGAACGGTTCCACGTCAACATTCTAAAAGAACGGCTCCGGGAGATGGGGCTGGATGTCGGCCCCTGGATCCGGACATTCAAACAGGCTCTTTTTGATGAAGAGAAACCGGATACCGTTTTTGAAGTGCCGTCCACCGATCCGGATGACGCACCCCACCGGTTCCATCTGGGGGAACTGACAGAACGGATTGTTAAGATCACGCCGGGTCAGAAGCTGGCCTATGTCACCGATACGGTATTTTCTCCTTCCAACGCGGAAAAGATCGTTCACCTGGCCCGACATGCGGATCACCTGTTTATTGAAGCGGTTTTTCTGGAAGACGATGCAGCCATGGGGCAGGAAAAGTACCATCTGACCGCGCACCAGGCCGGAACCCTTGCCGGCCGGGCCGGGGTGAAGCAGTTTACCGTCTTTCACTTTTCACCGCGCTATACTGATCAGGAAAACCTTCTGTACGAAGAGGCAGAGGCCGCCTTTCAGGAAGGAAAAACGCGGGAGGAGAAAACCGATGTCTGACCCTCTGTTTCATGTACAGGCGGCGGATGCCCGTCTGCGGGTTCGGCGGATTGAAACGGACCGGATGGAGAAGGACCGTCCGGTCCTTGTCTATCTTCATGAGGGACTGGGGAATATTGAACTCTGGCGGGATTTTCCCGATCGTCTCTGTCAGACCACCGGTCTGTCCGGGATTGTCTATGAGCGGCGGGGGTACGGCGGATCAGCCCCCCTGCCGGTCTGGCCGATGGAGTACCTGGATGCCGAAGCAAATGTCTACCTGCCCGCGCTGCTGGATGCCTGCGGTATCGAAGCGGCAATCCTCATCGGCCACAGCGACGGCGGCACCATTTCCCTCCTTGCCGCAGCAGGGGGGGACCAACGGATTCAGGGGATTGTCACCGAGGCGGCCCATATTTTTGTGGAAGAGACAACACTGGCGGGAATCCGGGAGGCGGTGGAGGCCTATGAAAACGGCGACCTGAAGCCGAAGCTGGCCCGGTACCACGGCGAGCGGACAGAAACGGTCTTCCGACGCTGGGCCGACCGCTGGCTTTCACCGGAATTCCGGGACTGGAACATTACCGGCTGCCTGCCGGACATCACGGTCCCGGCGCTGGTGCTGCAGGGCGTGGACGATCCGTACGCCACCACGGCTCAGGTGACCGGGATTGCATCCGGGGTATCCGGAACTGTCCGGACGGAACTGATGCCGGACTGCGGCCATATTCCCCACATGGCAGCACGGGAGAAAACCCTGGCCCTGATGCAGAGATGGATCAACACCATCATCCCCTGACCGGGCCGACCAGGGCCTTCAGACGGGGAAATTCCGGCATCTCCGCAAGCTGTCGTTTCAGGTGACGGAGGGCGGCAGGGATATACTGTGCAAAGGAGGTTTTCTGTCTGACCCGGCTCAGAAATCCGAAGGCGCCCAGGATCTGAAGATTGCGGGACAGTGAACAGTACCGGTACCCTTTCCGGAACTGCACCGGGTCAACATCGATCCACTGTTCCAGACAGAGGATTGCCGCATCCAGCAGCCGCTCCTGCAGCGCGGGCGGCAGATCCACATAGGGATCGATGAGCAGGGAAGCAAGATCGTACTGCACCGGTCCCTGTCTCCCGCCCTGAAAATCGATGAAATATCCCCTGCCGTTTTTTATCATGATGTTGCGGGACTGAAAATCCCGATGCAGGAAGCCGGAGATTCCGAACCGGAAAATGCCGTCCGCCAGCCGTTCAAACTCCTCCTGATACAATTCGAACCGGCACGCCATTCCCGCGACACCGTTCAGAAACGCATCCAGAAAGTACCGGCATTCCTTTTCCAGAACCAGTTCCCGGTCATAAGCGGGGGTCTGATATGTCCACGCCGGATCGAAATCCGCCGCCCCGCAAACCGCCATCCGCGCCCAGTCTTCGATCACCGGCCGGTACAGGGACACAATCGCCTCCGCAGCACCGGCAGAATGGACACATTCCTGCAGATGAAGATTCCCCAGATCCTCCAGAATGACCAGACCCGCAAACCGCTCCGCTGCATAAATGTCCGGAACCGGCACACCCTTGTCTTTCAGATGGCGGCCTATCCGGACAAAGGCATCGACTTCAGCCGTCCCCTCCCCGGTCCGGATGCCGTGATCACACAGGATGAGGGAACCGTCACCGGTGGTAATCCGGAACCATTGCCGATCCGAACCATCTCCGGCAAGAGAAGTGATTTGCACCGGTACGTCCGGCGTGCCGGAGAAGGCATTCCGGAAGGCGACCGGCATCAATGCCTCCCGTACTGCGGCCTGATACCGTTCCGGTGTCCCCAGATCCTGCCAGACACCCCGGTCCGGGAGAAAGGCCCGGATTCGTTCCCCCTCCCGCAGAAGCGCCTGATACAGATCGATGCTGCTATAAAACGTTTCCGATGGAATTCTGTCCACCACAGAAGGATCGAGCACCTGAATGCCGGTAAAAGTGCGGGACAACGTTTCTGGTGTCTCCGATGGACCGCTGAATCCGTCCACATATCCATCCGGTGTCAGCGTTACCGTGTTGAACGCCGGATCATCATACAGAACCAGTGTGACGGCATAGGAGTGGGACTGGTGGAAAGCGTAAACTGCCCGGAGATCAATATCGGTCAGAATGTCACTGTTGATCACAAAAAAAGGACGTTCATCCCAGAAATCCGTCAGATTTGCGATGGCGCCCCCGGTTCCCAGAATGTCCGGTTCGTATCGGGTATGAACCGGAACGGGATATTGCTGATCGTTGACAAATGCTTCGATTTTTTCATGAAGATGGTGGGTATTGACCATCACCGCCTCGCATCCGGCGGTGATCATATCCCGGATGATCCGGTCCAGAAGCGGGCGACCGCCTACCGGAAAGAGGGGTTTGGGCGTACCCTCCGTATAAGGACGGAGCCTTGTTCCGTACCCCGCTGCAAGGACCAGTGCCTTCACGACTGCAGCAGGTTCAGATACCGCCGGATGGCATCGGCATGATGCTGGATTTCAGCCTCATCTTCCGCCCCCTTGATGCCGTGGGAGGTAAAATAATCGACCGCATTCTTGTAATTCAGTCTGGACAGGGATTCAGGCCGTTCCACCTCCTGCTTTTTCAGCATCCGGTTCCCCATGGACTGTATCTTTTTGAGCCGGTCTTTGGCCTCGACAAAATCTCTCGGATACCGCATGAAAAAATTGAGGGTAATCCAGTAGGATTCAAAATATGTTTTCAAAAAGGCGGCAAACAGTTTCAGCTTGCGGAATCCTGCCGAGGTCAGATTGTAGGCGTCCGGAATCGTGGGATGGGGCATCAGGATGGCATCATCGACAAAGGCTTCAATGTTTTTCTGAACAAAATACTCCGGTGGATTTTCAACGTCATGAGAAAATTCATTCTCAAAGAATTCCTGCAGGAACCCATAGGTCCGGTAGAGTTCTGATGCAGAAAACTGGAAGGCATCCCGTTCCAGAATGGCCATAGCGGTATAGGAAGCGGGAACAAAGGCGGCAATGGCATTGTTTTTGTAGTAGTCGAGGACCGGTCTGCGGGCGGTATTGACGGTATACTGCACTTCGGGTGCGACCTCTTCTTTTTCGGTGGCGACTGCTTCAATGAATTTCCGGTATATATAGGTTTCGATCACATAACCGAAGGCATGATTCGTATCGACCAGAAGGGTATCGGCCAGTTTGGCCTTCTGCCAGGTCAGGTAATTCATGTAGGTCTGAATATCTTCCATCAGCTGGGTGTAGGAAATCCGGTTTCGGGGCGCGTTGAGAATCGCCCCGGCCACCACGGCATGGGGGGTGATGACCGTCACCTGGTCGATGGCGTTGACCAGCATGTCTCCCAGATTCCGGGTCAGCTTGTTCTGTTCCTTGCTGGTCATTTCCTGAATCGGCTTTCCCTCCTGTGCCAGCAGGTCATTGAGGGAAAATCCTTCATGGAACTGAATATAGATCCGGCCGTACCGTTTCTGCAGAAATTTCCTTGCCCTGAACACCTGCCAGATGTTCTCCGGTTTTTTCTGCCCGCCCTCCAGTTCATGGAGATAGGCCTTTTCCTCCAGTACACGGTCATACCCGATAAAGACCGGTACGAAGATGAGGTCATCGCAGGCCCCCTGCCGGTAGGCATTGAGCAGAATCGACAGCAGCCCCAGTTTCGGTTTCAGCAGCTTGCCGGTCCGGCTGCGTCCCCCTTCGATGAAAAACTCGATGTTGAAACCTTCCTCCAGCAGCTTGTACAGGTATTCGGAAAACACCTTTGAATAGAGGACAGCCCCCTTGAATGTGCGCCGGATGAAAAAGGCACCGCCCCCCCTGAAAATGGGGCCCAGTGGCCAGAAAGAGAGGTTCTTGCCCGCTGCTATGTGGGGACACGGCATATCATTGTGGTAGAGAACATAAGAGAGGATCAGGTAATCGATGTGGCTCTTGTGGCAGGGAACCAGGATCAGGGGACCGCGACGGGAAATGGACCGGATCCGGTTGAGCACATCGGTATTGACGGAGGTCCCCTCGAACATGAGGTTGATCATCCATCGCAGAATGACGGAAAAAATCTGAATCAGATTGGCGTTGTATTTGGCGGCGATTTCATCGATATTGGCATTGGCTTCCTTATATATCTTGTAGATCGGGGTTTTCCGGTTTTCGGCAAAGCTGGTCATGAAGCTCCGGAGCCGGTCATTGGTCAGAATATTTTCTTTCAGTTCCTCCCGTGATTTGATGAGCGGCCCGGTAATGCTCTGGCGATGCCGGTTGATCTGGACCAGAAGCTGACGGCGCAGTACCAGTGCCTGCTTGGTCGGACTCAGTTCCCGGTTCTCTTCCAGACGGACAAATGCTTTCAGATCGACCGGTTCGGAGATTTCGACAAATACGCTCTCCGGCTTTTTGAGCAGGGCGAACAGACGCCGGATGTTACCCGGATTTTCCTGGGTACCGAAGAGCATGTCGGTCACCCCCGGCCGGGACCGGTGGGGCTTGCGGCTGTAGAACACCAGCTGGGGGACCAGAAATACGGGCCGGTCCGTGACCCGCTGCATTTCCAGCAGATACCGGAGCGGGTCCGGATTTGACTTGACAAACCGGAGGTAAAACCCCTTTTCTTCCACCAGATAGAGAAGCCCCGAGTGTCCGGCGGAAAGTTTCTGGCGGATATACCCGCTTTCATAGGAATCGGGAAGGGAAAAATGATGAATAAAATACCGGAGGTGCGCCAGAACGATCCGGAAAATCCGGGCAACCGGCTGCATGAAAAAAAACTTGTAGTCAAACCCGATCTCCGGAACCGGCAGCCCCTCCTTTGCATACCGTGTATGGTAGAACAGATATTCAAAGTAACTCTTGTACTTGATCACATACACCACAATGGCGTCTTCCGGTATGGTCCGCAGCACATCGGTCTGGCTGCTGTTGAGGCGTATGCCGGAGAAGAGAAACCGAAGGATCAGGGCCGTGAGCCCGCCCCGCCGTTTCGGGAAAAAACAGCGGTAATGATTGTATGTTCCCTGGAGCGCTCTGTCTGTCCAGTGACTGAAGGTAAACCGTATATGTTTGATAAATGACCAGCTTTTTTTTAACATGGTCCTCCCGAATTACATCCGTAAGTGTTTCATGGGGAAATTGTGCAGAGGCCGAATGGAAAAGAAGGAACTAACAAAATCGAATAGGGTTTGCAATATTTATTTTCTCCGGACGTACAAACCAAAACTTTTCTTATTTCAGCAGGTTAAATATCTCTCTCCGGGGGCGTGGCCGTAAATCCCTCTCTTCATAAATTTTGGCTTGCGTTAGGCAGTTGGTTGTGATATTCCGAAGTAGATTTACCCAACGCCTCAATAGGTTAAATTTGTTCTATATTTATTTTCGTTCCAGGGTAAGTCCGGACAAATGACAGGTAGAGAACCAAGGCGAGAGGACGCGTCAATAAGGATATGACTTTCTTGTCCAATCATCAGGATTGAGAGAAATTAATTTAAAGGAGGAAGATTTTCTATGAAAACGTTGATTGGTGGAGCAGTAGCAGTGGTATTGGGTGTCATTGGTCTGGCGGTCTGGTTTCCCGCGTTCCTGCAATTACTGGCCGGGTCCATTCCGATTATGCTTCTGCTGGGCGGCGGTCTGGCTCTCTACCTTGGGTTTGACGAGCTGAAAGATACCTGGAAAAAAGAGAAGGAAGAATCCCCGGCGGAGCCAAAGACCGAGGATACGGAAAAATACAAGAAAGAGATCAACGAACTGAAAAAGGAAATCGAGAACCTGAAAAAGGCATCCTGAGTTTTTCCTTTCCCTGTTTGACAAAAGCCCTGCATGAATGAATTTTTTTCATATGCAGGGCTTTTTTTCTTTCATGCCCCCGCCTGTACCGCCGCTACGGCCAGCCGGTCGGCGGTTTCATTTTCCGCATGTCCGGCATGTCCCTTGACCTTGATCAGTTTCAGATCTTTGAATTCTTCCACCAGTGCCAGAATGGATGCAACCAGTTCCTGATTTTTTTTCGGTTGCCAGCCAAGGGTGAGCAGTCCGTAGGCATATTTGCTGTCGGTAAACACCCGGACCGGTACATCCCTGTTCTTTACCGCCAGCAGCCCCACCCGGATGGCTTCCAGTTCGGCGATATTGTTGGTTGCCTCACCGATATATTTTGAAATGGTCTTTTCTTTTCCCTTGTACCGCAGGAGTATGCCGATACCCGAGGGGCCCGGATTGCCGGATGAAGCCCCGTCGGTATAGATACAGACCGCCTCGTCCGGGGTGAGTGCATCCTTGTCTGTTCCGGCCCGGGAGCGATCTTTCGGGGTGCCCTTTCCTTTCTGCGGTGCGTCACTCTCCGCCCGGGCCGTCCGGTCCGGCTCCGGATTGTCCATCGGCTGAATATTCCGCTTCAGCACCCAGTATTCATAATTCTGCTTCAACTGATACTTGACCAGAACCTTTCCCTCTTTCACCTCCGGATCACCGTCCGGGCCCAGTGCCACCCAGACCTTGTTTTTCTTGAAGCGCATCCTGCGCCATTTCTTTTCCTGTCCTTCTGTTGCCGTCATCCGTTATTTCTCCGTTCCGTACAGACAAAACCGCTGTCGGATGCTGATAAAATTTTCAAGAGCTTCGCCCCAGTCCTGTTCCATCTGCTGTACCGGTTCCCCCTGTTCCAGACGCCGGCGGACCGTCGGATCCCCCAGAATCAGATCCACGGGAAGCCGATCGAATTCATACTCATAGGGCGGCTGTTTCCATTCAAAGGCATCCCTGTGGTGCAGAAGAACCGACTGCAGCAGCATCAGTGAAGTCCGGTACGGCGCATACAGATGCCGGTCCGTGACATGGAGCTGGAATCCCCGGCAGGGGGTTCCGGCCCATTTTCCGGATGTCGGTTCAAAGACCAGGGGACGAAGCACCACTCCCGGTACGGGACCATCCAGTGAATCCAGAATCCGGTACGGATCAAGAAACGGCGCGCCGAACACCTCAAAAGGCTGGGTGGTTCCCCGTCCCTCGGAAACATTGGTTCCCTCCCAGATCACCTGTCCCGGATACACCACCGCCGACACCGGTGTCGGCAGATTGGGAGACGGCGGAATCCACGGAAGGCCGGTTTCTTCAAAATACATCTCCCGCCGCCAGCCGTTCATGGGAATGATGGTCAACTCACACCCGATCCCGAAGTATTCATTGAACAGCCGTGCCATCTCCCCGATGGTCAACCCGTGGCGCATCGGAACCGGATACCGCCCCACGAAAGAGGCATATTCCGGCAGAAGACAGTTTCCCTCCACCTGAACGCCGCCGACCGGATTGGGACGGTCCAGCACGACAACCGACACACCGTTCTGTCGGGCGGCCTCCATACAGTGGGAGAGGGTATAGACAAAGGTATAGACCCGGGTTCCCACATCCTGGAGATCCACAACCAGCGTGTCGATCGGGGCGAACATGTCCTCGGTCGGAATACGGGTTTCTCCATACAGACTGAATACCGGCAGGTTCAGCAGCGGGTCCGTCAAGTGGCCGGATTCAATCATGTTGTCCTGCTTTTCCGCAAAAAACCCGTGCTGGGGGGAATAAAGCGCCTTCAACCGGCCGGGGAAGCGGCGGAAAACCAGTTCCCGGGCATGACGGAAGTTCCGGTCCACAGAGGCCGGATTGCACAGAAGCCCCAGCCGTTTTCCGACCATTGCATCGGGGGGCGAATCGATCAACTTCTCAAGGCCGGTCTGAACAACAGTCATATGCAGAGAGTCTCCGGAATCAAATTGGGCGGCACCGCAACAGGGGATCACCTGATCCGTCCATTACCGGACTGCCGGTTTTCAAGCGCGGCCAGTATAGTGAATAACCGGCAGGGGATCAAATAAAAAAGGGAAATCCTCTTGACATTTCAACGATCATAAAGATTGTATGGAAGATTACCCGGACATCCGGAAAACGCTGTCACCGTGTTCTCAGTCCTGTGAACTGTGCCCGCCAGCCGTGGTCCGGGTGACTGTAAATGTCAGGAGAATACGTACAACTTGCAACAGATGAAAGGAGAACCGATGAGCGAAACACCCGACGGGGCCATTCTGCAACGTGATAAAACCACATATGCCATTGTCCCACGGACACCGGTCGGCCTGCTCAGTGCAGATATTCTGGAAGCCCTGGCCAGGGTGGTCCGGAAGTATGAAATACCGGTCGTCAAGATCACGTCCGGTCAGCGGATGGCCCTGGTAGGCGCCCGGAAAGATGATATTGAAAAAATATGGAATGATCTCGGTACGGACATTGGCCGGGCTGTCGAACTCTGCGTCCATTACGCCCAGGCCTGTCCGGGAACAGCGGTATGCAAGTTCGGTATACAGGATTCGCTGGGAATGGGAGTGGAGCTGGAAAAAATCTACCTGGGCGTCGATTTTCCGGCCAAGATCAAGTTCGGTGTCTCCGGCTGCCCCTTCTGCTGTGGTGAAAGCTATATGCGGGATATAGGACTTATCGGCAAGAAAAAGGGCTGGACACTGATCTTCGGAGGCAATTCAGGCGGAAAACCGAGAATCGGAGATGTAATCGGCGAAGACCTGAGCAGGGAAGAGGTCATGGATCTGGCCCAAAAATGCCTCGATTTTTATCAGGAGAACGGCAAGAAAAAGGAACGGACCGCCCGTTTTGTGGAACGTGTGGGCCTTGATGCGCTCAAAGAGGCGATCGGCATATAAATCTCCGGTTCGGGTGTATCTGCAGGAACAGGAGGCATGGCGCGGTGACTGCGTCATGCCTTTTTTCATTACAGTTCCTCCTCTTTGCCGAATTCCGCCAGATATGCCAGTTCTTCACGGTCATGGAGCCGAATCTCCCGTCCGGAGACTTCAATGAGTCCGTCACCGGAAAGTCTGCCGAAGATCCGGGAGAGCGTCTCCGGACTGGTTCCCAGCAGACTGGCGAGTTGACCTTTGGAAATGGGCAGCACAACACGATCGGCATTCTCCTGCTCATCGGACAGATAAACCAGATACGCCGCAAGCCGTTCCGGAACCTCTTTGAGGGACAGGTTTTCAATCTGACGGGTAAACTGCCGCAGCCGCCGGGAAAGTACCCCCAGCATATTGAGCGCCAGCGACGGATTTTCGGTGATCAGGCCGATGAAATCCTTTCTCGGGAAAAACAGAAGACGGCTTCTGGCGATGGTCTGGGCATTGGCAGGAAATGCCTGACCGCTGAACATGGGCACTTCTCCGAAAGGCTCACCTGTGCCGAAAATGTGAAGAATCTGCTCTTTGCCGTCAGCGGACATCTTGAAGATTTTTACCCTGCCGTCCACGATGACATAAAACCCGTCACTCTGATCCCCGTCGGAAAAAATCAGCTCTCCTCTGCTGAACTCCCGGTCCACTGCAATCTTTCGAACCGCCGCCAGTTCCGCTTCCGAAAGGCCGCTGAAACTGGGCACTCCCGCAACCACCTTCTGGATTCTGTCCATTTTCACTCCTCTGCCTGCTTCAGCGGTTCGATTCACCACATTTTTTTGCCGCCGGAGGCGTCCCCTCTTCCGGCTATGTCAGACCAAGCGTTCCAATGGCGATTCTCGTCACCGAAATGCTGCCGCCAAAACAGACCGCCACATCCCGCCCTTCCCTGCGGGGACGGTCATGAATGATGCCTTCGTACACAAATCCGTCCTCTTCTTCCCGGTAGCGATAGTCATGGGGATTGATATCCAGTCCGCAGAAGACCGTCTCCGGATGGTTTTCCTGCGTCAGGGGATGCGGCAGGTTCACGTTCCAGAAATAGCCCGGTGGAAGCTTCCGCTCCAGAAGGGTCCGGATCACCCGTTCGGCATGGACGCTGGTGATCTCCCAGTCGATCTTGTGGTTTCTGGCGATATACTGGGAAACGGCAACCGCCGGACGGCCGAGAATGGCCGCTTCCCGTGCCGCCGCGACGGTTCCGGAGTTATAGACATCCGAACCGAGGTTTGCGCCGGGATTGATGCCCGAGAAGACCCAGCCTGCATCGCCAGCGAGATGTTTCAACCCGAGGCGGACGCAGTCAGCGGGCGTTCCATTGATGCTGAACCGGTTTTCGCCGACGGTATTCACCCGGAGCGGCGTCCGGCTCGTCACCCGGTGGCCGACGCCGGACTGCTCCACCTCGGGCGCAATGATCACCGGTGTACCGAAATTTTCCAGAATCCGCGCCAGAACAGCGATTCCCGGCGCTTCAATACCATCATCGTTGGTGACAATACATTTCATAATCGATTCACTTCCGGTTCAGGTCAGTGCTGTTGTCATTGGTATTCACGAAAATTGTAGACCGACACAGCCGGATCATCAACAGAAAAATGGCATCTGTTCCTTCACCGGCAAGGGGAAGGAAGCAACGCAGGGAAATGTACGGTGTATATTTCTGCCGTGTGACGGGTAAAAAAAGACGCTGGCAGATCAGGGCGAGGAAAGAAATTATGGTGGAAATAATGGAAAAAGTATGCCGGAACATGACCGGCATACGTAGGATGACCTTACACTTCTGGTCTTTTCACAGCATTACAAAGCGCTGCTGTCGCAACTATTTAAACTGCGAAAGGGCATGACGGTAGGAATCATTCATATCCGCCATCAAGGTGTCGATACTGTCCTTGATGCTGTTCCACTGGTTGCCGTAACTGGTCACCTTCAGGTCCTTGAGCTTCTGCTGAGCGGAACTTTTTTTGTTTTTGATCTCCGATACCGTACCGGACACATCGCCTGCGGAATGGGATTCGAGTTCCTGAATGCGGTTGTCCCATTCCTGCAGTTGCACTTTCAGCTGCTCTTCCATCTTGACTTTCTGGCGTTCATTGCTCTGGATCATCTGCATCACTCCTTTCCACCTGCAACATATGCAACGACCATAGCACTCTCTTCATGATCGCTGACAGAAGCAGATGTCCAGCTGTTAAAACCATATATGATACGAATCATGTACACTTCCGTCAGAACCGGTCTGATGCCGGAAATGACGGCAGTACCCGAAACACTGTTCTTCGCTTTCGGTTATGACTACACTATATGCATATCTCCGGTAGATGCAAATAAGGTAAAAGCTGTATTATATACAGATTGAAAAAGGGGAACTGTAAACGGCAAAGAAGAGGAGGAGGAACTGAAATTGATGTGCCGGATGAACTCATCCGGCACATCGGGCGTGAGATCAGGCGTCAACTGCGGACAGTTCGTTTTCATTTTCCGATACATCGAGGGTCGGGGCCCAAGCCCGGTTTTCCTGAAACAGAGCCGGTGTATTGACATCTTCAAACCATTTGTCCATCTGATCGAACAGATCCAGTGAAGGACGCCCCCAGCCTCTGCCGGTTCTCAAAACAGGAAGTATTCTGTTCATAGCCACACCTCCCATTAAAAGGTTAATGCAATTATTGTAAATGGTTACCTGTTTTTTACGAGCTAAAAAATAATACAGGGGAAAGCGGTGTCAAGAGGAAAAATATTTTTTTTGAAACAGGCGGGGAAGCCGGGTCTGAAGCAGGAAAGCGATGGCCGGATCAAACTCGGCACGGTACAGGCTGCGGGCTTCCGCAAGCTGACGGAAACGGAGCCCTTCTGCCTTCTGCAGCTTTGCACCGGTGAGGTCCGCATGAAGCAGTGTGGCATTTTCAAGAGAAGCATTCTGCAGAACCGCGTACCGCAGCCCTGCGCCGGTCAGATCGGCACCGCTCAGATCCGCCTTCCAGAGAACCGCCCGCCCCAGTTCCGCATCCATCAGCACCGCCCGCTGAAGAACCGATGCCTGCAGGTCTGCATCCAGCAGGCTGGCCCGCCAGAGATCGGCTTCCGTCAGTATGGCGCCCTGCAGATCCGCCCCGGCCAGAATGCTATGCTGCAGATCGGCTCCCGCAAGATTCGCCCCCTGAAGCGTCGCCTCTTCCAGGTTTGCCTCCCGGAGGTCCGCCTCTTTCAGACAGGCACCGGCAAGCAGCGCCTGCCGCAAATCCGCATCGGACAGATTGGCGCCGGTCAGATCGGCATCTCCCAGATTGGCGTGGCGCAGGTTTGCTTCGGAAAGGCAGGTTTTGTTCAGGACAGCGTCCATCAGCATGGCATTTTCCAGATCGGCCCGCCAGAGATCGGCTTCCGTCAGATCCGCCTGCCATAGCAGCGCATCCCGGAAGGAGGTTTCCATCAGGCTGCTCTCCCGGAGAACCGCATTCCGCAGATCCGCCCCTTCCAGCCGGGCCAGATGGAGCTTTGAACCGGACAGATCCGCCCCGGTCAGGACAGCGCCCGACAGGTCCGCCCCGGTCAGATCCGTTCTCCGGAATACCGCATTCCGGAAATTGATGCCGGCGAAATCCTTTCCGACCAGGCTGAGGTCGGAGAGGTCGAGTCCTTCAAAATGATCCCCCGGGCTTGTGGTTTCCCGGAAAAGCAGATTCTGAAGAAGAATATCCCGCAGATTCCTGTCCATGACGGCTGCGCGTCTCCTATTGGTTGAGGTAGGGCTTCACTGCCTCGTAAAACCGCCCGGCAAAGACGGCATATCCGGCATCATTGGGATGGATACTGTCGTTCATCAGTTCGGATTTACCGATGACACCTTTGAATATATTCGGAATCAGCACCGATCCGGTTTCTTCCGCCAGTTGCACATACTCTTCCCCGAAGCCACGGCCCCAGAACGGAATGTCGATGCCGCCGATCACCACCAGCGCGCCCCGCTCCTGGATTGCGGTTACGATCTCCTTCAGGTTCCGGAAAGCCACGTCCCTGCTGATGCCGTTTTTGAGGTCATTGCCACCGAGGGTGATCAGAACGATCCGGGGTGACTGCGCCAGCACATCCGCCTCAAGCCGGAGCAGTGCCAGAGAAGTGGTATCCCCGGGAACACCGGCATTGACGACCGGCTTTCCGATCATCTCCGATAGACGGGAAGGATAGTCCATTCCTTCGGAAGCACCGGTTCCATAGGTGAGACTGTCACCGAAACAGATAATGTTTTCACCGGTGGGCGTTGCATTGCGTATGGCAGGGCCGGAGGAGAGATATTGTGCGTACAGAAATCCCAGGATGGTGAGCAGGCAGACTGCGATGGCCGTTTTTTTCATCTTCACTCCCCTTCGGGTTCGGGTCAGTGAAACCGCACATCTGCAATACTATAGAGTATGGTCCTGCAGCTGTCCAGTAAATAATCCCCGTTCACCATATACAAGGCGCGCGAGCCTTCTGATCTGACGGTTGTAAAAAATATTATTCTCTGATAGGCATCCGTGATGCAGTGCATACTTATGGGCAGAGGAGTATCATGATGAAACTTGAAGAAGCCATAAAAACAGCATTGAATTATGAAAACCGGATCCGGAATCTCTATGAAGATGCGGCCCGGAACACGACCGATCCGGTGGCCGGAAAGATCTTCCGGCTTCTGGCGGAAGACGAACAGAACCACATCGCCTATCTGGAAAACCGGCTGAATCAGTGGCAGAAGACCGGGGAATTCACTGTGGAAGAACTGGATTCCGTGCTGCCGCCGACAGAAGCCATCCGACGGGAACTGGCGGAGCTGAAAGAGCGGATGGCACAGGATGACCGCAAGGATGAAAAGCAGATGATGAGCAAGGCGCTGCAGGTGGAAGTGGAAACCAGCCGGTTTTATGAAACGATGGTGGACCAGCTTTCCGGCGACGGCCGGCGCATGTTTGCCCGCTTTCTGCAGATCGAGAACGAACATATCGATATTGTCCAGGCGGAACTCGACTACCTGTCTCACACCGGTTACTGGTTTGATATCAAAGAATTCGATATGGAATAACAGGAGATGATGAAAACAACCGACCTGCGAACGCTGAAATCCAATGTTCTTCTGCTTCTGACCGCTACCATCTGGGGATTTGCCTTTGTGGCGCAGCGGGTGTGAATGGAGTATGTCGGTCCCT
>JBEPXL010000007.1:0-17602 GCA_041641935.1 Desulfobacteraceae bacterium
ACCGTAACGGGTATACTGGGTAATTTTTTTCCGCCCCTGCTCCCCTTCCTTGGAGAGCCGCTCCAGATGCGGAATCACCACCGTCAGGAGCTGAAGAATAATGGAGGCGCTGATGTACGGCATGATCCCGAGGGCAAAGACCGACAGCCGCTCCAGTGCACCGCCCGAAAACATGTCAAAAAGACCGAGAATGGTCCCCTGCGCCCGCTCGAAAAATGCGGCCAGGGCCACGGTGTCGATGCCAGGAGTCGGCACATGAACACCGATCCTGTATACCGACAGAAGCGCAAAGGTATAAAAGATTCTTCGCTTCAGTTCGGGAATTTTAAATATGTTCTGAAACCCGCTGCCTACCATCATATTGTCTATTCACCTCTCTTCCGGAACCGAAAGATATCAGGCTCCGAAAGGTTATTCCACGGTTCCGCCGGCCGCTTCGATTTTTTTTCTGGCCCCTGCACTCACACCGGTCAGCCGGACAGTCAGGGGACGGTCAATCTCCCCCTTGCCGAGCAGTTTCACGCCGTCATACCGGCCTTTGATCAACTGGGCCTCCCGCAGCAATGCTTCGTCCACGGTACTTCCGCTTTCAAATCTCTCCAGATCACGGATATTGACAATCGCGATCTTCTTTTCGAAAATATTGGTGAACCCGCGCTTGGGCAGCCGCCGGTGTATCGGCATCTGACCGCCTTCGTAGCCGGGACGGACACCACCGCCGGAACGGCTGCGCTGTCCCTTTGTACCTCTGCCTGCCGTCTTTCCCTGCCCGGAGGCAACGCCCCGGCCAACCCGTTTCCGGGCCTTGCGCGCCCCTTCCGCAGGTTTCAATTCATGCAGTCTCATCACGAAACTCCTCGGCCTTTACCAGATGGTTTACTGCGTGGACCATTCCCCGGATCGCAGGGGTATCTTCCAGAACCACTGACTTATTGAGTCGGGTCAGACCCATGCCGCGCAGTACCTTCCGTTGCTTTTCCGGCCTTCCGATCATGCTTCTTACAAGCGTTATTTTCAACTTTTCAGCCATCTGTCCGTTCCTCTGTATCCGAAGGATTCAGGATTCCCTGTCTCTTACAGTTCAGCGGCCTGCCGTCCCCGGCGCGCCGCCACCTGTTCCCGGCTCTGAAGCTGCTGAAGACCTTCCAGGGTTGCCTTGATTACATTATGGGGATTGTTGGTTCCAATGCATTTGGTCAGAATGTCCTGTACCCCGGCCGCCTCAAGGACAGCACGGACCGCACCACCGGCGATCAGACCGGTTCCCAGGGAAGCCGGTTTGAGCAGAACCCGGCCTGCGCCGAATCTGCCGACCACTTCAAAGGGAATGGTTCCCTCCACCAGCGGTACCTTGACCATACTTTTCTTTGCCTTGTCGACACCTTTGCGGATGGCCTCCGGCACCTCGCCGGCCTTGCCGAGTCCAAACCCGACGCTTCCGTCACCGTCTCCGACGACCACGAGAGCGCTGAAGCTGAACCGGCGGCCACCTTTGACCACCTTCGCCACCCGGCTGATGTGGACCACTTTGTCGATCAGCTGATTTCCGTCCGTATCCTGCCGTTTTACGTTCAAGACCAAGGGACTCCCTCCTTATCCTTAAAAATCCAAACCCGCTTCGCGTACACCTTCCGACACTGCCTTGACACGCCCGTGATAGAGGAAGCCGTTCCGGTCGAACACCACCTGCTGGATTCCTTTTTCCTTGGCCCGTTCGCCGATCACTTTGCCGACCAGTTCCGCTACACCGGTCTTGCCTTTTGCTTCGGCAAAATCCGGCCGTTCCTGTACGGCCTTCTCCAGGCTCGAGGCGGCCACAAGCGTCCGGCCCTCAATGTCATCAATGATCTGGGCGTAGATGTGGCGGGCACTCCGGAAAACACTCAAGCGGGGCCGCTGTGTGGTTCCGCTGATTTTCTTCCGGATTCGTTTTTTCCGCTTAAACCGTGCCTGTTCTTTGTCTTTTATCGCACCCATCGTTCTTTCCCTCTTCTTTTCAGACTGCAGCGCATCTGCCGGCCGCCTCCGCCGATGTTACTTGGTTCCGCTCTTTCCAGCCTTCCGCTGGATATATTCTTCAGCGTACTTGACCCCTTTGCCCTTGTAGGGCTCGGGCGGTCTGAGGGCGCGGATCGATGCGGCGGTCTGACCCAGTTTCGCCTTGTCGATTCCCGATAGTTTCACAACTGTATTTTTTTCAACCGCAGCGGATATTCCTTCCGGAAGTGGAAACTGAACCGGATTGGAAAATCCGAGGTTCAGCACAAGATTCTGTCCGCTCACCTCTGCACGGTAACCGATACCGTTGATCTCCAGCACACGTTCAAAGCCCTGGCTGACACCGGTGACCATGTTGGCGACCAGACTCCGCATCAGCCCCTGAAGGGCGCGGTTGGTCCGGTCTTCCTTCTCGATCGTCACCTGGATCGTCTGATCCTCGATGGCAAGATCGACCGCCGGATGAATCTCCTGACGCAACGTCCCTTTTTCCCCGTTGACGGTCAGCAACCGGTCTGTATAGGTGACCTTCGTCTTGTCCGGTATCGTAATCGGTTTTTTACCTACTCGAGACATCTGTCCCTCCCCTTGCTACCAAACCTTGCAGAGTACTTCGCCCCCGACATTTTCGTTCCGGGCCTGCCGGTCTGTCATGATCCCCTTGGAGGTCGACAGAATGGTCACACCCGTCCCGCTCAGATACGGCCGGTTATCCTTGTTCTTGACATAAACCCGCCGGCTCGGTTTACTGACCCGGTCGATCTGATAGATCACAGGCCGGTTATCCGATCCGTATTTGAGAGAGAGACGAAGAATTCCCTGCTTGTTGTCTTTGATGACCTTGTAGTTCCGGATATACCCTTCGTCTTTCAACACCTTGGCCATTTCGATCTTCAAATTGGAACACGGAATGTCCACACTTTTGAACTTGGCATTTCCGGCGTTGCGGATTCGGGTCAGCATATCCGAAATCGGATCCGTAATACTCATCTCTGTCGCTCCTTTGCTTACCAGCTCGACTTGATCACACCTGGAAGTTTTCCTTCCGATGCAAGGTTCCGGAAGCAGATACGGCATACGCCGAACTTCCGAAGATATGCCCTGGACCGACCGCAGATAGGGCAGCGATTATATGCCCGGACCTTGAATTTCGGTTTTTTCTTCGCTTTTACTTCTAGCGCTTTTCTAGACAAACTCCCCTCCTTAGTTTCTGAACGGCATGCCCATCAGCCGCAACAGCGCTTTTCCCTCTTCATCGGTCCTGGCCGTTGTCACGACGGTCACGTTCATTCCCTTGATCCTGTCGATCTTGTCATAATCGACTTCCGGAAAAATGATCTGTTCCCGGATTCCGAGAGAATAGTTGCCCCGTCCGTCAAAGGCTTTTCCCGAAATTCCCCGGAAATCACGCACACGGGGGAGGGCGATGTTGACCAGCTTGTTGAAAAAATCATACATCCGCTCCCGGCGCAGGGTAACACGACAGCCGATCGGCATCCCTTCCCGCAGTTTGAAAGCGGCGATGGATTTTTTGGCCCGCGTCACGACCGGGCGCTGACCTGCGATCAGCATCATCTCTTCCACGGCGGCATCGATCAGCTTGATATTCTGAATCGCCTCGCCCAGGCCCATATTCAGCACAATCTTCTCCAGCTTCGGAATTTCCATCCGGTTCTTGTAACGGAAAGTTTCAACCAGCTGAGGGGCCACGTCCTTTTCATAGAATTCTTTAAATTGTGACATCATATCCTCCAAACCGTCCCTAACTGTCCAGGATCTCATTGCACGTGGCACAGACCCGTACCTTTTTATCGTCCTCAAGACGCCGCGTCTTAATCCGGGACGGGGAGACACATTTGTCGCACATGATCATCACATTGGACCAGTGAAGCGGCGTCTCCGTCTCAACGATGCCACCCTGCCGGTTTTGGGGCGTCGGTCGTGTATGGCGCTTCATCATATTGATGTTTTCGACCAGGACCCGTTCTTTTTTCGGGATCACCCTCAGAACCTTTCCGATCTTACCCTTGTCCTTGCCGGCGATCACCTTTACTTTGTCGTCCTTCTTTATTCGCGTCTTGTGCTCTCTCATTTCACTTCTCCACAGGACAGGCTCCGGAAACGGTCTACAACACCTCTGGGGCCAGGGATATGATCTTCATAAACTGCCTGGCGCGAAGCTCGCGGGCCACAGGGCCGAAGATACGCGTTCCGATGGGCTCCCGGTTGGGATTGATCAGGACCGCCGAGTTGTCGTCAAACCGGATAAAGGAACCGTCCGGCCGTTTTATCTCTTTTTTGGTCCGCACCACCACGGCCTTCAGGACATCGCCTTTTTTTACCTTGGCGTTGGGGATCGCCTCTTTTACACTGACAACAATAACATCGCCAATACTGGCATATCGCCGTCTCGATCCGCCGAGGACCTTGATACAGTACAAGACCTTGGCGCCAGAGTTGTCCGCCACTGTCAGTTTCGTCTCTGCCTGAATCATTTCTCTTTCCTCTACTGTCAGATCGCCTTTACGAGAATTTTGCTGACACGCCATTTCTTGGTTTTGCTGATCGGGCGGGACTCGGTAATCAGAACCTTGTCACCGATCTGGCAGGCGCTCGTTTCATCGTGGGCGGAAAATTTAGTGCGCCGTCGAATGTACTTGTGATACAGTCGGTGCTTTACCAGCCGTTCCACCTGGACCACAACCGTCTTGTCCATTTTGTTGCTGACGATCGTGCCAGTCAGCTGCCGTTTCATTCCTCGCTTCTGCATGGCTTACTCCATTTCACGAATGATCGTCTTCAACCGGGCGATATCCCGACGGGTCACCCGGATCCGGTTCGGGTTCTCCAGCTGACCGGCTCCCTGCTGAAAGCGCAGATTAAAGAGTTCCTCTTTCAACTCAATCAGTTTGCCCTGCGCTTCATCAAGGCTCATATCTCTGATTTCGCTCGCTTTCATCACACGTCCCCTCTTTCCACAAAGCGCGTCTTGATCGGCAGTTTGTGCGCCGCCAGCCGGAGCGCCTCGCGGGCCAGTTCGGTCGGAACGCCTTCCATTTCATAGAGGATTCGCCCCGGCTTGACCACGGCCACCCATCCTTCTGGGGAGCCTTTCCCTTTTCCCATCCGGACTTCCGCCGGCTTCTTGGTCACAGGTTTGTCGGGAAAGATGCGAATCCACATTTTGCCGCCTCTTTTCACATGGCGGGTCATGGCGATACGGGCGGCTTCAATCTGCTTTGAAGTGACAAAGCCGCATTCGGTCGCCTGAAGCCCGAATTCACCGAAGTTGAGTTGAGACCCGCGACGGGCTACTCCCCGCATCCGGCCTTTCTGCTGCTTTCGGTATTTCACCTTCTTGGGGCTTAGCATCGCTTTCTCCTTTTATTTGCTGCCAATCTCCAGCGCATCACGCTTTAAGATTTCACCTTTGAATATGAACACTTTTACCCCGATAATTCCATAGGTGGTCCGGGCTTCGGCAAAACCGTAGTCGATATCCGCCCGAAGCGTATGAAGCGGCACACGGCCTTCCCGGTACCACTCGACACGGGCCATTTCCGCTCCGCCCAGCCGACCGCCGCAGATAATCTTGACCCCTTTGGCCCCGAACCGCATGGCGGATGATACACCGCGTTTCATGGCCCGCCGGAAGGCGACCCGGCGCACGAGCTGGACGGCTACGTTTTCAGCGACCAGTTGTGCGTCAATCTCCGGCTTTCTCACTTCCTGAATATCGATGAAGACTTCCTGGCCGATCATCTGTTCCAGCTCTTTTTTGAGCGCCTCGATTTCAGAGCCCCTCTTTCCGATGACCATACCCGGCCTTGCGGTGTAGATCCGGAGTCTGACACGCTTGGATGACCGTTCAATCTCGATCTTTGATATGCCGGCGTGGTAGAATTTTTTCTTTACATATTTCCGGAGATTATAATCCTCCAGAATATAATCGGAGTATTTTTTATCCGCGTACCAGCGCGAGTCCCACGTCTTTACAATACCGAGCCGCAACCCGATAGGATTTACTTTCTGACCCAAGCGTCAACCTCCTTTTTATCTACGCCAAGTCCTCAGCTAAGATAACGGTAATATGACTGGTCCGTTTCAGGATCCGCGTTCCCCGGCCCCGGGCTCTGGCCCGAAACCGCTTCAGCATCGGCCCCTGGTCTGCAACAACATTCCGGACCACCAGCGCATCCACATCAATATCCGGGTTCTGATCTGCATTCGCCACCGCAGAACGAACGAGTTTCTCTAAAATGGCAGCGGATTTCTGGGGCATGAATTTCAACCGGTTCAATGCTTCCTCCACCGGCTGCCCTTTGACCGCGTCTACCAGCATACGCACCTTCTGCGGGGAAATACGGACATACCGCAATACAGCTTTGACCTCCATCACAAACTCCCCTTTGCTCTCGACTTACTTCTTGAGTTTCGACTTCTTGTCTCCGGCATGACCGTAAAATGTGCGTGTCGGCGAAAACTCGCCCAGCTTGTGGCCAACCATGTTCTCTGTTACAAACACCGGGACAAATTTCTTTCCATTGTGGACCGCCAGGGTAATCCCCACCATCTCAGGGAGAATGGTCGAACGCCGGGACCAGGTTTTGATCACTTTGTTGCTTCGCGTATTCTGAGCGGCCTCCACCTTTTTCAACAGCTTTTCCTCAATGAATGGTCCTTTTTTCAACGACCGTGGCATACTCTCTTCTCCTGCCTTCCGAGATCATGGGCCAGCCTGAGCGGCTGCCCCGGTTCTATTTTTTCTTCCGTCTGCGAACAATGTAACGCTCGGTCTGCTTGTTTTTCCGGGTCCGGTATCCCTTGGTCGGTTTTCCCCAGGGGGTACAGGGATGCCGTCCGCCGGAAGAACGTCCCTCGCCGCCGCCCATGGGATGATCCACCGGGTTCATGGCCACACCGCGTACACTGGGCCGCTTGCCGAGCCAGCGTTTCCGTCCCGCCTTGCCGAGGGAGATATTCTCATGGGTAACATTGCCCACCTGACCGACGGTGGCCATGCAGGTCAGCAGCACCATCCGAACCTCGCCGGACGGCAGCTTCACCTGCGCATACCGCTCTTCCTTGGCCATCAGCTGGGCAAAGGTTCCGGCGCTCCGGACAATCTGACCGCCCTTCCCCAGACGGAGTTCAATGTTGTGGATATGGGTGCCGAGGGGAATACTTCCGAGGGGAAGTGCATTTCCCGGTTTAATATCGGCCTCGGCTCCGGCCATTACCACATCACCCACCGACAGGCCGACCGGGGCGAGAATGTACCGCTTTTCGCCGTCCACATAGTGGAGAAGAGCGATGCGGGCACTCCGGTTCGGATCATATTCGACCGCCGCGACTTTGCCCGGGATGCCGATCTTGTCCCGCTTGAAATCAATAATCCGGTAGTGACGTTTGTGACCGCCGCCGCGATGACGGCTGGTGATCCGGCCGTTTACATTGCGTCCGCCGGATTTCCGGATGGTTGTCAGCAGGCTTTTTTCAGGCGTTTTCTTGGTGATTTCCTCATTCGTCTGATAATCCTGAAACCGCCGTCCGGGTGAAGTCGGTTTTGTCTTCTTTATCGCCATGGATCACTCCTAGAAATCTCAGACACCCTCGAAGAACTCAATTCGCTCGCCGGGCATCAACTTCACGATTGCCTTTTTCCAGTCCTTGCGCTTGCCGACGATCCGGCCCCGCTGCTTTACCTTGCCCTTCATGTGTATGGTCCGTACCTCCAGCACTCTGACATTGAAGATACGCTCCACCGCCTTTCGGATTTCCACCCGGTTGCTCCGGCGGTCCACCTCAAATGTCACCTGATTGTACATCTCCCGCTGCCGGCTCGTCTTTTCGGTTACAACCGGACGCAGAATCATATCGTAATACTGGGTCATCATGCGGACAGTCTCCCTTCAATTGATTTGACAGCCGGCGCCAGCAGGATCAGATCCTTGTACTTGAGAATATCATACACATTCAGCCCCTCGCTCCGGATCACCTTCACATTCGGTACGTTCCGGGCGGAGCGTTCCAGTGTCTCATCCTGCCCATCGATGATCAGAAGCACATTGTCTTTCTCCAGCGTCCTCATCACCGACACGAAATCCTTTGTCTTGATCCGGTCCAGCTGGAACTGATCCAGGACAGTCAGTTCATTGTCCCGCAACTTGCTGCTCAACGCCATCCTGAGCGCCAGCCGTCTTACTTTTTTCGGAAGCTTGAATGCGTATGAACGGGGCTTTGGTCCGAAGACGACACCACCGCCTCGCAGCAGCGGGGATTTGATACTTCCCCGGCGTGCCCGGCCGGTTCCCTTCTGGCGGAACAGTTTACGCGTGCTTCCGACGATTTCACCACGGTGCTTGGTCGATGCTGTCCCCGCCCGCCGGTTGGCCAGCTGCATCGTCACCACCTGATGCAGGACGCTTGGCTTCACTTCAATGCTGAAGATTTCGTCCGCCAGTTCTACCTGTGAAATGGGTTCCCCTTTTGTATTGAGCACATCTATGACAGCCATATCTTTCCTCGTCAGACCTCTCGCCATCCGGCGTGTTTCGCCGCCTGTGGCCCTTCGTCTTGTCGTCTATTTTGCGCTGGTCTGTTTACCGGGTTTCCGGAGCATCACCACTCCGCTTGCACTCCCCGGCACCGCCCCCTTCAAAAGGACCAGATTCTCTTCCGGACGGATATCCACAATTTCCAGGTTCTTGATGGTCTTTTTGGTGTTCCCGTACTGACCGGGCAGCTTTTTTCCCTTGAATACCCTGGAGGGCCATGCACTGCACCCGATGGAGCCGGGTATCCGGTGTGACTTGCTGCCGTGGGTTTTCCGTCCGCCGGAGAAGCCGTGCCGCTTGATGACGCCGGAAAAGCCGCGTCCCTTGGTTGTACCGCTTACGTCCACACGGTCACCGACATTGAAGATGGTCATCAGATCCACCTCCTGGCCGACGGCATAATCCCCCGGATTTTCCACTGAAACCTCACGCAGTACAGCACTTGATGCACCGCTCTTCCGGAGGTGACCCTGCAGCGGGCTGTTCAGCCGTTTTTCTTTTTTAGCGCCGAACCCCAGCTGCAGTGCATTGTATCCGTCTGTGGCTTCGGTTTTCACCTGCGTCACGACACAAGGCCCCGCCTGGACCACCGTTACAGGAATATACTGGCCTTCGGGCGTAAACAGGCCGGTCATCCCGACTTTTTTTCCGATCATTCCATTACACATACCGTTTTCTGCCCTTTCTACAGTTTGATTTCCACATCCACACCCGGCGAAAGGTCCAGCTTCATCAGGGCATCAACCGTCTGCTGTGTCGGATCAAGAATATCGAGCAGCCGTTTGTGCGTCCGCATTTCAAACTGCTCACGGGATTTCTTGTCGATATGGGGGGACCGCAGAACCGTATACTTGTTGATCCGGGTCGGCAAAGGAATGGGACCCACCACCCGTGCCCCGGTCTTGTTCGCCGTATCTACAATATCCGCCGCCGACTGATCGAGCAGCTTGTGATCGTAGGCTTTGAGCCGGATCCGGATTTTGGTGTTCATTATCATAATTTCTTTGCCCCTTCGTTACTCGATAATATTGCTGATCACGCCGGCGCCGACCGTTCTGCCGCCTTCGCGGATGGCGAAGCGGAGTTCTTTTTCCATGGCGATGGGGGTGATCAGTTCGGCACTGATTTTGACGTTGTCCCCCGGCATCACCATTTCAACGCCTTCCGGCAGGTTGAGAATACCGGTCACGTCGGTGGTCCGGAAATAAAACTGGGGGCGGTATCCGGTAAAGAAGGGGGTATGGCGTCCGCCCTCTTCCTTGCTCAGGATATAGACCTCGGCCTCGAACTTGGTATGCGGTGTAATGGAACCCGGCGCGGCCACAACCTGACCCCGCTCGACATCGTCGCGCTTCGTGCCCCGGAGCAGCAAACCCACGTTGTCACCGGCCTGGCCCTCGTCGAGCAGTTTGCGGAACATTTCTACACCCGTACAGACCGTCTTGGTCGTCGGACGGATACCCACAATCTCCACTGTTTCGTTGACCTTGATGACACCGCGCTCCACACGACCCGTTACAACAGTACCCCGCCCGGAGATGCTGAACACATCTTCGATGGGCATCAGGAAGGGCTTGTCGATGTCGCGCTGGGGCTCCGGAATGAAGTCGTCGATGGCATCCATCAGCTCGAAAATGCACTTGGCCGGTTCGCTGTCCGGATCATCGGATTCCAGCGCCTTCAAGGCGCTTCCGCGGATGATCGGGGTGTCGTCGCCGGGAAACTCGTACTTGTCCAGAAGTTCCCGCAGTTCCAGTTCCACCAGTTCGATCAGTTCCTCGTCATCCACCATGTCGCACTTGTTCAGAAATACGGTGATGCGCGGCACACCGACCTGACGGGCCAGCAGGATGTGCTCGCGGGTCTGGGGCATGGGGCCGTCATCGGCCGCCACCACCAGAATCGCGCCGTCCATCTGCGCCGCACCGGTGATCATGTTCTTGATGTAGTCCGCGTGGCCGGGACAGTCCACATGGGCATAGTGACGCTTTTCCGTCTCGTATTCCACATGGGCCGTGGCGATGGTGATCCCGCGCTCCTTTTCCTCCGGCGCCTTGTCGATCTTGTCGAACGGCACGAAATCGGCCATTCCCTTGAGTCCCATCAACTTCGTTATCGCCGCCGTCAGCGTGGTCTTGCCGTGGTCGATATGTCCGATGGTCCCTACATTGACATGCGGTTTTTTCCGCTCAAACTTCTTCTTCGCCATGATCTCTTGTCCTCCCCTTAGGCCGGGATTTCAAAGCCGTTCAGTCACAAAAATAGGCATCAAGATTTCTCTTAACACCTATCTTTATCCGCAAAAGTTGGTTACTAAGATTACCATCTGAAGTGGGCAAAGGCCTTGTTCGCCTCCGCCATCTTGTGGGTATCCTCCCGTTTTTTTACGGAAGACCCCCGCTGATTGGCCGCGTCCAGAAATTCACCGGCCAGCTTTCGCACCATTCCCTTTTCGGACCGTTTCCGGGCAAAATCGATCATCCACCGGATGGCCAGGGCGGTCCGCCGGGATGGCCGGATTTCGGTCGGAACCTGATAGGTTGAGCCGCCTACCCGCCGGGACTTGACCTCGATCATCGGGCGGACATTTTCCACTGCGGTTTCAAATACCTTGATCGGATCATCGCTGCTTTTTTCACCGACTATATTCAGGGCTGCATAGAGAACCCCTTCGGCAGTGCTTTTCTTGCCGTCCCGCATGATCGACTTGATGAACTTTGAGACCAGTTTACTGTTATATTTCGGATCAGGAATGACTGGTCGTTCCGGAACTTCTCTTCTTCTCGGCATACGCTACACCATTTCCATTACAGGTTACTTGGGCTTTTTCGCACCATATTTCGACCGACCCTGCTTCCGGTCCGCCACGCCAAGGGTATCCAGCGTCCCCCGTACGATATGGTACCGGACACCGGGCAGATCCTTGACACGTCCGCCACGCACCAGAACCACAGAGTGCTCCTGGAGATTATGGCCGATGCCGGGGATATAGGCGGTCACTTCGATGCCAGTGGTTAAGCGGACACGGGCTACTTTCCGCAGCGCCGAGTTCGGCTTTTTCGGGGTCGAAGTGTAGACACGCGTGCAGACGCCTCGTTTCTGAGGGGCACCTTTCAGTGCAGGCGTGGTTTTCTTCTTCTTAACCCTCTCTCTTCCTTTACGAACGAGCTGGTTGATGGTCGGCATACGAACCCTTTCACTCCCGATAATTTGGTAATGTTGCGGCGACCTGACAAAAATACTTTATATATATTTTTTTTATCGCCATGTCAACCCTTTTCTATATTTTTAATAAACTTTTCATGATTGGATGTCAATGTCCCCGTAGGCCGGAAAACCGGTACCGGCGGGAACCAGTCGTCCCATGATCACATTTTCCTTGAGCCCGCGCAGGTAATCCGCAGCGCCGGCAATGGCAGCCTCGGTCAGCACCTTGGTCGTCTCCTGGAAGGATGCCGCGGAAATGAAGCTGTCGGTGGAAAGAGAGGCCTTGGTGATCCCCAGAATCAGGGGTTCCGCCTCGGCCGGTCTTCCGCCTTCGGCCTTGACCTTTGCATTCATCTCTTCGAAAAAGGTCTTGTCCACCTGTTCCTCCAGAATGAAATCGGTATCCCCGACGTCGGTAATCTTGACCCGCCGCATCATCTGGCGAACGATCACCTCGATATGCTTGTCGTTGATCCGGACCCCCTGGAGCCGGTACACTTCCTGGACCTCATCCACCAGATACCGGGCCAGTGAAACTTCCCCCTTGATGTTGAGAATATCCTGGGGAACGGCAGCCCCGGAAATGAGCGGCTCACCGGCCCGGATATAATCCCCGTCAAAGAAGTTGATGTGCTTGCCCCGCGGAATCAGATATTCTTCCGTCTCACCGCCGTCCACAGGGGTCACCGTCACTTTCTGCTTCCCCTTGGGGCCTTTGGCAATGGCGACATACCCGTCAATCCGGCTCAGAACCGCCGGTTCCTTGGGCCGCCGCACCTCAAACAGTTCGGCCACACGCGGAAGACCACCGGTGATATCCTTGGTCTTGGTGGTGGCCCGGGGCAGTTTGGCCAGAATATCCCCGGCCTTGACCTCGTCTCCTTCTTCCACCATGAGAATGGCCTCGACCGGCAGCGGATACCGAACGGTTCCGGCAGCCCCTTTCGGTGCATCGGGGCCGGTGGCCTTTACCGAAATCCGGGGACGGACTTCAGTGGTCTTGGATTCCACGATGGTCCGGCTCGATTTTCCGGTTACCGGGTCCACCTTTTCATGGAGGGTTTTCCCGAGGACAATATCGTCATACTTGACCACACCGCTCATCTCGGTGATGATGGGAGTCGTGAACGGATCCCAGGTCGCCAGAAGATCACCGGATTTCACCCGCTGGCCTTCTTTGACATGGACGTGGGCGCCGTAAATCACCGGGAAACGTTCCATTTCCCGGCCCGTGTCGCCCACAGTGGAAAACTCCCCGCCCTGCCGGTCCATGACGATATAGTCACCGGAAGCGGTTTCCACCACATTGAGATCCACAAACTTGATAATACCGTCGGTACGGGCACGGGTATCGGCCTGTTCCACCCGCCGGCTCGCCGTACCACCAATATGAAAGGTCCGCATGGTCAGCTGGGTGCCGGGCTCACCGATCGACTGGGCCGACAGAATCCCGACCGCCTGGCCGACCTCCACACGCCGACCGTGGGCCAGATCCCGGCCGTAACACTTGGCACAGACGCCGTAACGGGTCCGGCAGGTGAGGACCGAACGGATTTTCACCCGTGTCAGGCCGGCATTGTCAATCCGGTTTACCAGCCCCTCGTCGATCTCCTCTCCGAGCTTTGCAATGATTTCGTCGGTGTAGGGATCCCGAATATCCTCCACGGCGACCACCCGTCCCAGAATCCGCTCACCCAGGCGCTGGATAATTTCGCCGCCTTCCATGAGGGACTCGACTTCCACGCCCTGCATGGTGCCGCAGTCATCCTCCATTACGGTGCAGTCCTGGGCCACATCCGCCAGCCGCCGCGTGAGGTACCCCGAGTTGGCGGTCTTGAGGGCGGTATCGGCGAGACCTTTCCGTGCCCCGTGGGTCGAGATGAAGTACTGCAGCACCGAAAGACCTTCCCGGAAGTTGGCGGTAATGGGGGTTTCGATGATCTCTCCTGACGGTTTGGCCATCAGTCCCCGCATACCGGCCAGCTGACGCATCTGGTCCTTGCTGCCCCGTGCGCCGGAATCGGCCATCATGTAAACCGGGTTGAAGCTCTCCACTGTAACGGGCGCGCCGTCGACACCGGTCTTGGGCGTTCCGTCCTCATGGGTCAGTTCATCATTTTTCATGGCGGCCATCATTTCATTGGCCACATCATCGGTCGCCTTGGCCCAGATATCGACCACCTTGTTGTACTTCTCTCCCTGAGTGATCAGACCTTCCGTGTACTGCCGTCCGATTTCCACCACCTGGGCTTCGGCCTGTTTGAGAATATCCCATTTCTTTTCGGGGATGATCATGGCGTCGATGGAAATGGAAAGGCCGCCCAGAGTGGAATACTGGTATCCGATATCCTTGAGCCGGTCGGAAAGGATAACCGTCGCCTTGGCCCCCAGCCGCCGGTAGACCACGTCAATCATTTCCCGGAGGGTTTTCTTGTCCATGACCCGGTTGATCAGGCCGAAGGGAACATCGGGTCTCCGTTCCAGGAGCTGGAAGATGTGGTTGGCATCCCGGGTCTGGATCACCTCGCTCACACCGCCGGCAGGAAGGGAAAACACGGAATCCGTCTCCTGTTCCGATGTCCAGAAAATCCGCTGGAACTCATTCTGGCGCAGCAGTCCCAGCAATCCGCCCTTGTCGGCCTCCAGACCTTCGGAGTGCTGCCGGGCCATCTCGGAAAAATCGGCACCGTTTTGAATCTGCTCCAGAATATCGTCGGCCGCATCCGGATCCTTCACCTGGATATGCCCCAGTTTCACAAGGGACTCCTGGGGAATAATATCCCAGAGCAGAATCCGGCCAACCGTGGTATCGACATTCTCGCCCCCCATCCGGACGGTGATTCCGGTGTGAAGGCCGACTTTACCGCCATCATAGGCCGCCCGGACCTCATCGGTGCTGTTGAACCGGAGCAGAATCCGTCCGACGGTCGTCTGGACCAGATCTTCGCCCTTCCGGACATGGACGCGGGAACTGAGTTCCACCTCTCCCGCGTCAAATGCCTGCCGCACCGCATGGCGGAGATCTCCCTCCCGCCGTTCTTCCGGCGGGGTATCCGGCGCAAAGTCGAAGATCCTGCCGTCCCCGGTTCCGCCCAGCCGTTCCCGGGTCATGTAATAGGTTCCCAGAACAATATCCTGACTCGGCACGATAATGGGGCTGCCGTTGGCCGGGGAAAGGATGTTGTTACTGGAGAGCATCAGCACCCGGGCCTCGATCTGGGACTCTACCGAGAGCGGCACATGAACCGCCATCTGGTCACCGTCAAAGTCGGCGTTGAAGGCGGTACAGACCAGCGGATGAAGCTGGATGGCCTTGCCCTCGATCAGGGTCGGTTCAAAGGCCTGAATACCGAGCCGGTGCAGGGTCGGGGCCCGGTTGAGCATGACCGGATACTCCTTGACCACTTCATCGAGGGTATCCCACACCTCGGGGGTTTCCCGCTCCACCATCTTTTTGGCACTCTTGACCGTGGAGACGAGCCCCTTCTGTTCCAGGCGGTAGTAGACGAAGGGCTTGAAGAGTTCCAGGGCCATCTTCTTGGGAAGGCCGCACTGGTGCAGCCGCAGGTTCGGACCGGTCGTGATGACGGTACGGCCTGAATAATCCACCCGTTTTCCCAGCAGGTTCTGCCGGAACCGCCCCTGTTTTCCCTTCAGGGTGTCACTCAGGGACTTGAGCGGCCGTTTGTTGGTTCCGGTAATCACCCGCCCGTGACGACCATTGTCGAACAGGACATCCACCGACTCCTGCAGCATCCGCTTTTCGTTCCGGACGATAATGTCCGGCGCGTTCAGGTCCATCAGCCGCTTGAGCCGGTTGTTCCGGTTGATGACCCGGCGGTAGAGATCGTTGAGATCCGATGTGGCAAAGCGGCCTCCTTCCAGCGGAACCAGCGGCCGCAGATCCGGCGGCAGTACCGGAATCACGTCCATGATCATCCAGACGGGATCGACTCCCGACCGGCGGAAGGCATCCACGATCTTGAGCCGCTTGGCCAGTTTCTGGCGTTTGGCCACCGAGGTTGTACCCCGGGTTTCTTCCCGGAGTTCCTTGTAGAGTTCTTCAAGATTGAGGCTGTTGAGCAGCACCTGGACCGCTTCTGCGCCGATCCCCGCATCGAACTTGCCCTCTCCGTAGGTCTCCAGGGCTTCCTGATATTTTTCTTCGGTCAGCAGCTGTCCCCAGCTGAGACCGGTATCTTTTGGATCGGTGACGATATAGGCGTCAAAATAGAGCACCTTTTCCATGTTCTTGAGGGTCAGGTCGAGCAGATTTCCGATCTTGCTCGGCAGACTCTTCAAAAACCAGATATGGGCGACGGCGCTCGCCAGGCTGATATGACCCAGCCGCTCCCGGCGTACCTTGGACTGAATGACTTCCACGCCGCACTTTTCACAGATGACACCCCGGTGTTTCATCCGTTTGTACTTGCCGCAGTTGCATTCATAGTCCTTGGTCGGACCGAATATCTTTGCGCAGAAAAGCCCGTCCCGTTCCGGTTTGAACGTCCGGTAGTTGATGGTCTCCGGCTTTTTTACCTCGCCGTTGGACCATTTCAGAATCTGGTCAGGTGAAGCCAGCGAAAGCCGGACCCCCATATACTTCTTGGGATCTGACGGTTTTGCAAAAAAATCGTAATATATTTCCAAAATGTTCCCCCTTGAACACCTGATTGACAGAGGCCTTCAATTGAAACAAGGTTTACTTCTTTTTCTTTTCTTCCTTCTTCGGCGGCTCCATCAGTTCCACATCCAGCCCCAGAGCCTGGAGCTCTTTGGTCAGCACCTTGAAGGATTCCGGAATTCCCGGTTCCAGCACATTCTGTCCCTTGACGATCTTCTCGTACATCCGGGTCCGTCCTGCCATGTCATCGGACTTGACCGTCAGAAATTCCTGCAGGGCATGTGCTGCACCGTACGCCTCCATCGCCCAGACCTCCATCTCCCCCAGACGCTGCCCGCCGAACTGCGCCTTGCCGCCGAGGGGCTGCTGGGTGACCAGGGAGTACGGACCAATGGAACGGGCATGAATCTTGTCATCCACCAGATGGTGGAGTTTCAGCATATACATGGTCCCGACGGTGATTTCCTCCTGAAACCGTTCCCCGGTCCTGCCGTCATAGAGAACCGACTGCGCTGTCGTCTTCAGGCCGGCCTCCTGCAGGAGCGCCTTGATCTCATCCTCTTTGGCTCCGTCAAAAACAGGCGTCGCCATATGGACACCCTCGCTGTACTGACGGGCAAACTGGACCAGACCGTCTTCATCCAGGCTGTCGATGACCTCATGTGGGGTCGCTGCGTCCCTGCCCCGTTCGGGCCGGCCGTCGTCAGCGGCAAACACCCGTTTCAGCTTACGCCGCAGATCATCATAGTTTTTCTTCTCGACCAGATGGTTGAGCTGATCCCCCAGCACCTTGGCGGCACGGCCCAGATGAATCTCCAGGATCTGCCCCACGTTCATCCGGGAGGGAACCCCCAGCGGGTTGAGAACCATGTCCACCGGTGTACCGTCTTCAAAATAAGGCATATCCTCCACCGGCAGGATCCGGGATACGACGCCTTTGTTACCGTGGCGTCCGGCCATCTTGTCACCGACCGACAACTTCCGCTTCATGGCCACATAGACCTTGACCATCTTGATCACCCCGGGGGGAAGATCGTCTCCCTTCTCGAACCGGCTGACCCGCTGCTCGAACGTCGCCTGGCACAGGTCGATCTGTTCCCGGTAGAGATCGATCAGGTTCTGGACCTGATCAGTGACATCCGGATCTTCCAGGACAATCCCTTCAAAATGGGAAATCGGCTCAATATCTTCAATGATTTCCGGTGTAATCTCCTCG
>JBEPXL010000007.1:17612-21803 GCA_041641935.1 Desulfobacteraceae bacterium
CGTCCCTGGAAATGATCACCGCCTTGTTCTTCTTGAGGGGCACTTCGGTTTTGTGACCGGAGAGAATTCCTTTCAGCTGCTCCCGGACCGTCTCTTCCAGGATCGCCAGCTCGTCGTCCTTGTCCTTTTCGAAGGCGGCGATTTCCTCATCCTCAATCAAGCGGGTCCGGTCATCCTTGTCGACCCCCCGGCGGGAGAAGACCTTGGCGTCGATGACGATGCCTTCGATGCCGGGCGGAACCCGCAGAGAGGTATCCTTGACATCCCCGGCCTTTTCTCCGAAGATCGCGCGCAGGAGTTTCTCCTCGGGAGAGAGCTGCGTCTCCCCTTTCGGGGTCACCTTTCCGACCAGAATATCGCTGGAGCGGACCTCGGCTCCCAGCCGGACAATTCCGCTTTCATCCAGATCTTTCAGGGCCTCCTCGCCGACATTGGGAATATCGCGGGTGATCTCTTCCTTGCCGAGTTTGGTATCCCGGGCCACCACCTCAAATTCTTCAATATGTACGGAGGTATAGACGCCGTCCCGGACCAGCCGTTCGCTGACCAGAATCGAGTCTTCAAAGTTGTATCCTCCCCAGGGCATGAAGGCGACTGTGACATTCTTGCCCAGGGCCAGTTCACCGCTTTCCGTGGCCGGGCCGTCGGCGATAATGTCGCCGGACCGGACCCGCTGTCCCTTCCGGACGATGGGCCGCTGGTTGAAACAGGTGTTCTGGTTGGACCGGACAAACTTGGAAAGGTTGACCGGTTCCACCAGTTTGTCGTATTCGTCGCCCTCCATATAGTCGTACTTGAGCAGAATCCGTGAGGCATCCACATCCACGACGGTGGCATCCCGGCCGGCCACGACGGTAACCCCCGAATCCTTGGCCACAACGCCTTCCACACCGGTTCCCACCAGCGGGGCCCGGCTCTGCATCAGCGGAACGGCCTGCCGCTGCATGTTCGAGCCCATCAGGGCGCGGTTGGCATCATCGTTTTCCAGAAACGGAATCAGGGACGCCGATACACTCACCAGCTGGTTGGGTGAAATATCCATCAGCTCGATCCGCTCCCGGTCCACCATCTCAAACTCGCCGGTCACACGCGCCGTCACCTTGGGATTGATGTACTGGCTCTGTTCATTCATGGGCGCGTTGGCCTGGGCGATGGGATGTTTCTTCTCTTCAAAGGCGCTCAGGTACCGGACCTCGTTGGAAACCGTCGCATCCTGTACGGAACGGTAGGGGGTTTCGATAAATCCGAAGTCATTGACCCGTGCATAGGTACTCAAAGAGACAATCAGGCCGATGTTGGGACCTTCCGGTGTTTCAATGGGACAGATTCTGCCGTAGTGGGAAGGATGAACGTCCCGCACCTCGAACCCGGCCCGCTCCCGGGTCAGACCACCGGGCCCCAGGGCCGAAAGCCGCCGTTTGTGAGTGGTTTCCGACAGCGGATTGGTCTGATCCATAAACTGGGAGAGCTGGCTGGTTCCGAAAAATTCTTTCACCACCGCCGATACCGGTTTGGGATTGACCAGATCGTGGGGCATGAGCGCATCGACTTCCTGCAGGCTCATCCGCTCCTTGATGGCCCGTTCCATCCGGACCAGCCCGATCCGGTACTGGTTTTCCAGAAGTTCCCCCACGGCACGCACCCGCCGGTTCCCCAGGTGATCTATATCATCCACCACCCCCTGGGTATCCCGCAGTTCCACCAGGGTCTTGGTGGTCAGCAGAATATCCTCCTTGCGGAGGGTCTGGACACTAACCGGCGTATCGATCCCGAGCCGGAGATTGATCTTCATCCGGCCGACACCGGACAGGTCATAGTAGGAGGATTTGAAAAAAAGATGGTCAATAAAATCCTGGGCCACCTCCGGCGTCGCCGGATTTCCGGGTCGGAGCCTGCGGTATATCTCGATCAGCGCCTCTTCCTTGGTATCGACCTTGTCGAGCTGAAGCGTCTTTCGGATGGAGTCACTGCTCGTCACGCCGTCGATAAACAGCACATCAAAGGCATCGATGCCTGCGGCCCTGATCCGCTTGAGGGCTTCCTCGTCCACCGGATCGTTGGCCCGGGCGATCAGATCGCCGGTTTCCGGATCGGTAATGAGTACGGCGAAAATCTTGTTGACCGTGTCCTCCAGCCGGATCGGTATGGTTTCAATACCGGCCGCCTTGATCTGGCGGGCCGCCCGCTGGGTAAAGCGGCGTCCCTTCTTGACGATTACTTCACCGGTCTCGGGGTTGACGATATCCTGCGTTGCCGTCTGTCCCCGGAAGGATTTATCCTGGAAGACCTTGAAAAACTCACCATTGCGGATCAGAATCCGTTCTGTATCGTAAAAATAGGTCAGCAGATCTTCGGTCGTGTAGCCAAAGGCCTTGAACAGCAGGGTCACGGGAAATTTACGCCGCCGGTCAATCCGGATATGCACAATATCCTTGGGATCGATTTCCATGTCAATCCAGGACCCGCGCACCGGAATAATCCGGGAGGAATAGATGATCTTACCGCTGGAATGGGTTTTGCCTTTGTCGTGATCAAAGAAAACACCGGACGACCGGTGGAGCTGGCTAACCACCACCCGTTCCGTTCCGTTGATGATAAAGGTTCCCTTGGGCGTCATCAGCGGAATGGTGCCGAAGTAGATTTCCTGCTCCTTAATATCCCGGATCGTGGACGTACCGCTCTCCTTGTCCAGATCATAGACGGCCAGCCGCACCGTGATCCGGACCGGTACTTCATGGGTCATGCCCCGGTCGATGCACTCTTCCACACTGTGCTTGACCGTGCCGAAGCGATAGGAGACGAACTCCAGGGATGCACTGCCTGTAAAATCCTTGATGGGGAAAACCGACTTGAACACTGCCTGCAGGCCGATTTCCTCCCGCTGTTCCGGGGGAATATGCATCTGCAGAAATCGCTGGTAGGATTCCCGCTGCATTCCGATCAGATCCGGAATATCGACAATCTTCTGGATTTTTCCAAAATTTTTTCTGAGGCGTTTCCCCGCCAGATGGATGCGCTTACCTGTCAGAGGCTTTCCCGACATTTTCTCTCCATATAAATGGTATGGGTTCTACACAGCGGAAACGGGATACAGCAGCCCTTGCCGCCGTCCCGTTTCCGCAGGCAGATAAAAAACCGAAAAAAATATAAATCGAAAGATAAGACAGGGGTTACTTCAGTTCAACCTGTCCGCCGGCCTCTTCAATCTGGGCCTTTATTTTCTCGGCGTCCTCCTTGGCGATGCCTTCCTTGATCGGCTTGGGGGCTTCATCCACCAGCGCCTTGGCATCCTTGAGACCCAGTCCGGTGATGGCACGGATCTCCTTGATCACCTGAATCTTCTTGTCACCGGCCGCGGTGAGGATGACATCGAACTCAGTCTTCTCCTCTGCTGCCGGACCCGCTTCAGCGGCTGCCGGACCAGCGGCGACGGCCACCGGCGCGGCGGCGGAGACACCGAATTTCTCTTCCATCTCCTTGATCAGTTCCGAAAGCTCAAGGACAGACATTTCGGCTATAAAATCAATAACTTGCTCTTTGGTTACTTCTGCCATTGGTATCCTCCAAAGGTTTTTTTACTTGCTGTAACAGGTCTCTGGTATGTTGCCGGCCCGATCAGGCGGCCTCATTCTCTTTTTTTTTCGTGATCCCGACCGTAATTCACCAGAAAACGAAAACCTCATCCTTTCTCCAGCAGACGGCCGCGTGGTTCTCATTCAACAGATCGATGAGAATGAATATATGGGAACGAGAGCCACTCAGATCAGTATCTTTTTGTCTCCGCTTGACGTGCATGTGAACCGGATTCCGGTAAGCGGCAACCTGGAATACGTTCGCTATTACCCAGGCAAATACCTGATGGCCTGGGAAGACCATGCATCCGAGATGAATGAGCGGGCACATTTTGGAGTTCAGCATCCAAGCGGGATAAAAATTCTTTTCAAGCAAATTACGGGTTTTATGGCTCGCCGCATTGTCTATCATTTGAAAGAAGGAGAACGTGTGAAAGCCGGCAATCGATTTGGTATTATGAAGTTTGGATCCAGGATGGACGTACTTCTGCCGGATGGCGTCGAAGTACAGGTTCAAAAAGGGGACAGGACGGTCGCCGGAGAGTCCGTCATCGCTGAAATTATACCTTCTAAATCTGAAGCTTAGATGAAATATCCGATCCAGAAAAAGCGATTCAGG
>JBEPXL010000008.1:0-21642 GCA_041641935.1 Desulfobacteraceae bacterium
GCGCCAGTCCTTGCTGTCCGGGTTCTTGTTGTAGCGTTCGAAATACTGGGCGACAAACCGGTCCCGGTTGCCCCAGATGGTCTGGAACATGCCCGGCCACGGATTCTGGATGCAGATGTTACCGGCAATGCCCTTGCCCGGAGGCACTTCCTCGCCCACATCATCATAAATAATGGAATGGATGCCCGGCATACCCGGTCCGGCGCTTCCCGGTTTCATGGGCTTGATAGCCGGCAGTGTCGAGCAGAGGAAGCCGCCGGTCTCGGTCTGCCACCAGGTATCGACGATGGCCGCTTTGCCCTTGCCGACCACTTCATAGTACCACCGCCATACTTCGGGTTCGATGGGCTCGCCCACGGTGGTCATGTGCTTGAAGTGGTAGTTGTACTTCGCAGGCTCGTCCGGACCGATCTTCCGCAGCGCGCGGATGGCTGTCGGTGCGGTGTGGAAGATGTTGACATCCAGATCCTGGGCAATGCGCCAGCACCGGCCCGCATCCGGATAGTTGGGGATTCCTTCATAAACAACAGTCGAGGCACAGAGCGCCAGCGGACCGTAGACAATGTAGGAGTGCCCGGTAATCCAGCCGATATCGGCCATACACCAGTAGACGTCTTCGGGATGGATATCCTGGACATACTTGGAGGTTCCGGCCACGTAGGCAAGGTAGCCGCCGGTTCCGTGCTGGCAGCCCTTGGGCTTGCCGGTGGTTCCGGAGGTATACATCAGAAAGAGCGGTGCTTCCGCCGGCATCGGAACGGGAGCGATCCGTTTTCCGTAATAGTCTTTCAGCAGGTCGTTGACAAAGAAATCCCGTCCGTCCACCATGGGGGTCTGGGCGGAATATTTGCCCGGATACCGCTGCCAGACCAGTACCTTGTCCACCTTCTGTCCCATCTTTGTCGCCTCTTCCACGGCGATATCGGCTTTCTCCTTGTGGTCCAGAAGTTTTCCGCCCCGGTAGTAGGCATCCATGGTGATCAGTACCGTACTGCCGGAGTCCTCGATCCGGTCGGCTGCCGCCTTGCCGGAGAAGCCGCCGAAGACCTGGGAGTGAATGATGCCCAGCCGGGCACAGGCCAGCATGGTGATCGGAAGCTCGGGTGCCATGGGCATATGCAGGGTGACACGGTCACCGGCCTTGAGGCCGCAGTAGTCCTGAAGAACGGCAGCAAACTCGTTTACCCGTACCCAGAGTTCCTGGTAGGTGATATGCTCCACCTTTTCTTCTTCCAGCTCGGGGACGAAATGGATGGCGGTTTTGTTTTTGTTCTGCTTCAGATGCCGGTCTACACAGTTGTAGCTGGCATTGATTTTACCGCCCTTGAACCACTTGAAGCAGGGGGCGTCGCTGGTGTCGAGAATTTCTGTCCAGTACTCGTCCCAGTCCAGAAGATCCGCATATTCCTTGAAACAGTTGGGGAAATTGTCCAGGCTGAACCGTTCATACACCGTCGGATCGGTCATATTCGCCTGGGCGATAAATTCCGGCGTTGGAGCAATATAGCCTTCTTCCTGCCAGTGGACTGCGATCTGCGCTTCAGAAGTCTCTGTTGCTTCTTTTTTTTCTTCCGCCATGGTAATCGTTCCTCCTTTGATAATAAAAGTTTACATACATACCTGAGCAGACAAACCGATTCGGTGCTACTTTTCTGAAAGGACACGGTGTTCCGGAGCCGGACGCTTCAGCGCTTCCGGAAGCGTCCGGCTCCGGTTTTCCGTTCATCCTGTCAGGACATCAGGATGTTGCCATCGCTGTTTCTCCTGCGTAATGCGGGCGTCTGGTGACTCTGGCCAGAATCACGGCAGCGACCAGCAGGGCGCCTGAAATGTAGAATGCATACGCCAGGCTTCCGGTGAGGTCTTCGATGATACCGCCGATTTTGGCCATGAAGAACCCGAGACCCCAGCCGATGAAGACCAGGCCGTAGTTGAAGCCGAGGTTCTTTGCGCCAAAGAAGTCTGCTGTAAAGGACGGCATCAGGGAGAGACCGCCGCCGTACTGCCAGTAACCGACGCCGACAACGATAAAGAGCAGAAGGATATTATTGGATGCTATCACAAAGGGCAGCAGGAACATGCAGAGCGCGGAAACGCCGCAGTTGAGGGTGTATGCGTTGACCCGCCCGATCTTGTCGGAATACCATCCGGTTCCCACACGTCCGAAGGCGTTGACGAACCCGCCGTAGGAAACCAGTATCCACGCATTGGCGATGAAGAACGGTACATCACCGGCCGCTTTCTTCATCAGACCGGCGGCGTTTGCGATGATGAGCAGACCCGACTGTGTGGTCAGGATAAACATGAGCACCAGTGCATAAAACTGCCATGTTTTGACCATTTCACCGGCGGCCCAGTCATATTTGGTACTGGCGGCCGCCTGTTTGGCCGTCTGGGCGACTCTGGGGCCAGGGGGAACATAGCCCTCGGGCGGTGTCTTGAGCAGCTGACCGGCGATGATGACGATGACGGCAAAGAAGACGCCAAGACCGATAAAACTGCCTGAAATTCCATAATTATTGAGCAGATACCGCGCGAGAGGCGCAATATAGAGCGCCGCGCCGCCGTAGCCGCCGACCACCAGACCCGCGATCAGGCCGCGCCGGTGGGGGCCGAACCATTTCAGGGCCGCCGGTGTCGGTGCCGCGTAACCGATGCCCATGCCCATGCCGCCGAGAATCCCGAAGCCGATAATCAGGCCGGTATAGCTTTTCATGAGGCCCGCGATAATACAGCCGACCGCCAGGCAGAGACCGCCGATGGTCGCGCCGACTTTCGGGCTGTAACGGTCCTGAATCCGCCCGCCGGGAATCATCAGCAGGGCGAACATGATGACACACAGGGAGAACGGTGTCGCCGCCTGCGAGTTATCCAGATACGTCCATCCGGCATTGATCCCTGTCATCACATCGCCGGCCCGGGTAGTATCCACCAGGGCCGCTTTCCAGATACTCCAGGCGTATAAAATACCCAGACACAGGTTGATCGCCGTCCCTGCGAAGGTGGTTACCCACGCCCGTCCCGGTTCTTTCTGATACTCTTCTGCCATGTCGCCTCCTTATAAAAATTCTGGTGTATTTTTGCCGGACATCAGGGCCGGCTGTATCGTTTGCCTATTCCCCTTTTACTTCGTCACGTACGCTTTGCTGATATTTTCCCCCCTTTCTCTTTCTGAAATCGGAACTATTCTGATCCCCCGACCGAAAATCTCGAACGCCGTATCGAGGGTCTTTTGCAGGTAGCTGCTGTCGTCGCTGATCATTTTCTTGCTCTCTTCCAGAAGGACAATCCCGGAGAACATGCTCCATAGGACATCCGCGATCGTTTCCGGACTCAGATCGGCCATATCTTTTCTGTCGATCTCCTGAAAGAGGTTCGCGATAAGCCGGATTGCGTTCTGTGAAAGCGTCTGAATATCGGTAATCAGCTGGGGTGACAGGTTTTTGATGGTGTCACTGGACTGCAGATGGAACATGCTGACCAGCATCAGCGGATCAAACTGGTATACATCATACATGACTTCCTTGAGCGTCTGCAGCCGCTGGTCCGTGGACTGATCTTTTTCGGCATTGGCAACATGCTCCAGGCGAATGTTGAGATACTGCAGAATCCGGATCGTCAGGGATGAAAACAACTCGTCTTTATTCCGGAAATAGAGATACAGCGTGCCGGGGCTCAGTTCAGCCTCGGTCGCGATGTCTTCCATCGTCGCCTTGCTGATTCCCTTTTGTGCGAAAACGCGTTTTGCCGCAATCAGAATCTGCTGGCGCCGGCGCTCTTTTTCCCGTTGCTTTCTTTCCTGGATTCCCATCGTATTCCGTATCTCGTCTTGAATGAACGGTATTTTCGTTTGGTAAAGATCTGCAATTTGTCCAGGTGAATGAAAGTTTGAATAAAACAATAAATGAATATCATTTATTTGTTGTTTGTTACTATGAATTATATTCTTTCAATAGTCAAGGAAAAAAATTCATAAATTTGAAAAAATGCTAATGTTTAACAGAAATGAGGTGGACAAGTATCTTTCTGTAATGACAAATAGCTTGTTTTAATAGATAAACTGGCGTGATGTCGCAAACGGTATAGCTGCATATCCTGCGTCGCCGCCACATGAAAATGCAGGCAGGGGAAATGCAGATAAAGCGGAATGAGAGAAACAGGTGCGGAAAGGGAAAGGTTCAGGAACCTGCGGCGAGGAGAAGCGGTAATATCAAAAAATAGTGTAATAAAAACGGATTAGGGTATGGTCAATGCCGCAGCACAGGGCATCGGGGGGCGGTTTACACGGCAAAGATGTGCTGAGGTAACGGCGTAAACTGAACCGGATTCAGTCCAGAATTTCCCGGAGGACGGTCGCCTGCAGCAACCGGTCCAGCGCGTCCCTCCGGGCGGCGAGTTCGGCATGGTTCCGGAACTGGAGCGTCAGGGTATAGGCAGGTCCCTCAAAGTGAGGCGGCGGTGTCAGATGGACGCCCGGTTCCAGTTTCAATTGCCGGACGAGTGAGGCATATCGTTCTTCTTTTTCGGTAATGGCCGGAAAGCGGCGGCGCCGGAGATACGACCGGATACGGGCGGCCTTCCGGTTGCGGTCCGGGTCCGGATCTGCCATTGTTTCCCGGATGGGGGATGCGTCCAGTACCCGGTGCACCGGTAGCTCTTCGCGCAGTGCGATCTCCTTCACCAGTCCGACGATTTCCCGCTGTTTGCTGAGGCTCAGATTGAGGGACCGGAGAAGACCGGCCAGGGCAAGCCCTTCATCCGGGGAAAAGGTATCCAGTTCCAGCGCCACGGGCAGCGCAATGTGTTCCGTCAGGATACCGTCCTGCAGGTCGGGATGAAAACGGCACAGGGGAAGGAGTTTGCGGATCAGGGAAGCATTGCCGGGAAGGCCGAGCGGGGCGGCCGCTTCGGCCAGGGACGCCGGATCGGGGTAAAACTCCGACAGCAGGGCCAGTCCGCGGGATGTTTCCAGCGGGTTGAGGGAGCGCTGAAAGGCATTGTCGGTCACTGCCAGCCGGACACAGTGGAGGGGATCTGTAGCGTCGGGGAGGATGCGGGCGTGCAGCTTTGACCATGCCAGTTGCCGGCAGGCGGCGACCCGGCGGAATCCGCAGACGATCCGGAATCCGGAATCCGTCTCCAGAAGAACCGGCGGATTGATCAGGCCGGTCGTCTGGAGGGAGGCGGCCAGCCTGGTGGTATCGGTATCGGTCGTAATCCGGAACCGGTTGTCTCCGGTATCGATGCAGGAGACGGAAACCTGCCTTGTTTCAGAGATCATCCCGGGATCTGCCCGTCAGAAGCGTAAAGGCTTCCAGATATTTCTCCCGGGTATTGCGGATTACTTCATCAGGGAGGTCCGGGGCAGGCGGTTGTTTGTTCCACTGGATGGAACTGAGGTAATCCCGGAGATACTGTTTATCGAAACTCTTCTGCGGTCCGCCGGGCTGATACGCGGATTCGGGCCAGAAACGGGAGGAATCCGGCGTCAGCACCTCATCGATGAGAATGACGTCGTCATCCACAATGCCGAACTCGAATTTGGTATCGGCGATGATGATGCCCTTCTCTTCAGCCAGCCGGACGCCTTTTTCATAAATGGCAAGACTCAGATCCCGGACCTTTTCCGCAAGGGAACGTCCGACCAGACGGGCTGCCGCTTCAAAGTCGATATTGATGTCGTGTTCGCCCATCTCCGCCTTGGTGGACGGGGTAAAGATCGGCTCCGGAAGACGGTCCGACTCCTTCAGGCCCGGCGGAAGGGAAATCCCGCACACCGTGCCGTTCTTCCGGTAGGATTTCCAGCCCGAACCGGAGATATAGCCGCGGACCACGCACTCTATGGGTAACGGTTCCGCCTTCCGGACCAGCATGCTGCGCCCCCGCAGGGTATCGGCATAGGGGCGGCAGACGTCCGGGTATTCATCGACATTTCCGGTAACCATGTGGCTGGGGACCATGCCGGACAGGATATCGAACCAGAACAGGGAGATCCGGGTCAGCACTTTTCCTTTGTCCGGAATCGGATTCGGCATGACGACATCAAAGGCGGAGATCCGGTCCGAGGTCACCATCAGCAGGTGGTCTCCCAGATCATATATATCTCTTACCTTACCGGTTTTTATCTGATCGAGTTCCGCAAAATCGGTATTGGCTACTGCGTCTTTCATGGACTTCCTTTACGGGGCAGAGTAAAATGCCGGGGCAGATGGCAGCGGCGGTTCAGGAGTGATCCCGTTCTGCCTGGTCCTGCTGCACCACCGATTGAAAATAGGCGATATATTTTTTCAGATGCTGACGGGCTGCTGCATCCATGTCGGTAAATTCAATACCGGCTTCATACATGTCATTTTTCCCGCCGGTGCTGCGGGCGACATTTCCGGTAACATCCAGCAGGTCGTCCTCGATGGCGATCGTGACCGAAACGCGCTGGCCCGGCTTGATCTGAAAGTGCGTTTCGAGGAGAATGCCTCTTTCCGAGACGTTCAGCGTTCTGCCGATCCCTTCGTTGACGATGTCGCCGTTTTCATCCACACAGACATAGGACAGGTTGAGCGAATCGTATCTCGGATACAGTCGCTTCTCATTTGATGCCATAAACTTTCACTCCGTCTGTTTTCGTCTTGTACTGCCCAAACTCATTCTGCCTCTTCAGAGCATTCCTCTGCCGACCTACTTTTCTTTCAGACTTTCCTTCAACCGGTTCCCCACGACACGGGTGGTGACATTGACACTCGTGGCCGTACTTTCAATGAGGTTTCTCATCATGGGAGAAATGTCGTTGTTGTATTCTTCTTCCAGCGCACCGGTGTCGAGTTTGCGGACTTCAAAATCCTTTGATGCATAGACAGAAGCCCCGATCGGTTCGTGGCCGATGTCAAGAAAGGGAACCGACCCGAAGCAGTTTCCACTGCCGAGGGTCGCCAGCGGGATCATTCCGGCTTCGGTTTTCTGGACGATGCTGACCTCCCCTTCCTTGATCTGGTACAGCTTGTTGTCTTCTTTCTGCCCCTGCTTGACAATCTGCTTTTTCCCTTTGATCAACTTTTTCGGTTCCGCCCGCTTCAGAAAAACATCCACTGCGGCATTGGTGATCTGGGTTCTCCGGCGGTCAAGGCTGAGGATAAAATTTTTGAGGTCAGGGGAAAAGAGGTTGTATTCCTCGGTCAGGCGCTGGGTGTCAAGCACCCCCAGCTGCACATCGGTCAGGGCCAGTGCGGTCGCCCGGCGGACATTGTCCCGGAAAATAAAGGAGGCGACACTGCCGATAAATGCGCCGGGGCCAAGATGCAGCACCGGAAGCAGTCCTCGGGAGGTTTCCTTGTTGATCTCGACCGTCCCTTCCAGGATGACCCAGATCCAGTTACCGTGCCGGTTTTCCTGTACAATCTTGTACCCCTGGTAGAACCGTTCCTCGTCGACCACATAGAGATAATCGACCAGCGGTCCCTTGAGCAGGGGCACATCCCCTTCGGTCCGCTGGGTCCGGGATTCCGGTGTCGCCGGGCCGACTGTTTCAGTCTGGCCGTCATCGATCAGCCGAAGACCGTCCAGAATGATCTGCATCCGGCTCATTTCGATGGCCTTGGCCATCTCGACGTCCCGTTCCGTAAACTCGAACTCCCCTTCCTGCCAGCCGAACAGGGAAAAGACCGCATCCAGTCCCTTTTTGCTGGGGGTTGACCCGTTGATGATATTCCCTTTTTTGAAATAGATATGGCCGGGCTCCGGAAAATATTTACTGATAATCCGCAGCACCCCTGTGGAGCCATTGGTCCCGATCAGCTGCAGGGTATCCCCGAGGCTCAGAAATTCCAGACTTCCTGTCAATACGACTTTGCTCATTAGCGGTATCTGTTTACCAACCCATCTGTTGTTTCAGTGATTGCAGCGTCAGTTTGAGACAGGCTTTCAGTGTCGGACCGACACCTTCTCCCTTGACGGCGCTGGCAGGAAAGGAGGGAACCTTCAACTGACGGTTGAGATCCCTTTCCATCTGGCCGATCGGCATCAGGGGGATTCCCTGTTCGCCCAGATCCCGCTTGTTATACTGCAGGACCAGCGGAATCTTGAATATGCTGAGTCCGTATCCCTTCAGATTCTGGTGAAGGTCTTTCAGCGACAGCATATTCTTTTCCCGGCGAACGTCCATTGAATCCGCCACGAATACCACCCCGTCCACCTCCCGCAGTACCATGCGCCGGGTGGCACCGTATTTGACCTGTCCCGGAACGGTATAGAGCTGGACGCGGACATCGTACCCCTTGACTTTCCCGAGCCCCATCGGCAGAAAATCGAAATAAAGCGTCCGGTCTCCTTCGGTGTTGGCCGAAACCATCTGCCCGGTTACCTGCTTCCGGAAGGTTTTGAATATATATTCGAGATTGGTCGTCTTACCGCACCTTCCCGGTCCGTAGTAGACGACCTTGACCTCAATTTCCCTCAATTTCAGATTGATATTCGCCATCTAACCCATTCCAGTAAGCGATGCCGGTCGATAGATAATCCACATGATTATATGCTCATGATCTTCAGGTCAACACTGTAATACCCCATTTTGGGTCCGGAATCAATTTGAGACTTTGATTCGACACGGGCTTTGCCCTCGAACATGGCGATGGGGGAAAAAAACTGGACGTTTTCCAGTACAAGCCCTTCCTCCATCTGTTCAAGGGTCTGGGTATCCTTGTCAGACAGCAGCAGATTGATCAGCGTCCCGGACTGGAAACTGACATCGAATTCACGGCTCCGGCCTTCCTTCAGTGCGATGACCACCGTGGTAATATCGATCAGATCCTCTTCCCGGACTTCCTCGTCTTCCTTGCGGGGGGGGACCGGTTCTATATCCTGCAGACTGCCGACTCCGGGGGACGCCTGCAATTGTATGTCGAGTTTTTTTCTGTCGATCCGCTCCTGAAAGAAACGGCGGATATTCTCCACATGTTCCGGTACAAAGACGCCGCTTTCACACCAGTGGCGATAATGTTTCACCCCTTCCTCAACCGAATCCAGGGCCATGTGGCAGCGGATAATGTTTTTGGCGGCATCCACCCCGACCGTCTCATTCTTGACCAGTTGCTTGAACTCGTCCAGTGCCCGTTCATACTGGCCGAACTTTGCCAGAGCGACCGCCCCTTCCAGTTCTCCTTCGATCCCTTCCTTTTTGACGGCAAATTTCTGCTTGATAATGTTGAGGACCGATTCCGGCATTTCCTGATTCAGGGGGATAGATTCGAACCGCTGGATATCCTCCTTGACGGCCCGGACCTTTTTCGCGAGGGAATTGAGCAGGCTCTTGTGGTTGCTGATGACTTTCTGATGCTTCTGAATCAGTTTCCCTGAGCGGATGTACTTCTCCAGCGCCTCCCGGAACAGCCCCTGGGATTTATAGACTTCCGCCTGGTTCAGAAGTGATTTGATCTCTTTTTTGACATCCATGATACCGCCTCTCTCTGCTTCAGAACGTCTCCGGTCAGGTTTTGCTCTTTCCGTACTTTCTGTCGGCCCGGAAACAGACATCTGCAACGCTTATCGTATTCTGGGATGCCGTGTCAATATGATAAATCTATTGACAATCATGCCGATGATGTTATTTAAACTATCTCTTTTGGTCAAGTCGTTCAACTGAGTTCTATTATATGTAAACCTATCACAATTACAAGGAGAAAGTTATGGACAAGAAAGTGACGGTAGTCGGCGCAGGGAATGTAGGTGCGACAGCGGCACAGCGACTTGCGGAGAAGGCTTTGTGTGATGTGGTTTTGATCGATATTGTGGAAGGTGTACCGCAGGGGAAATCCCTTGACCTGACCCAGGCGGCGGCGATTGAAAAGCATGATGCAAAACTGACCGGAACCAACAGCTATGAAGAATCCGCCGGTTCCGATATTGTCATCATCACCGCCGGCATCCCCCGCAAACCCGGCATGAGCCGGGACGATCTCATCAGCACCAACGCCGGTATCATGAAAAACGTGACCGAGCAGATCGTCAAGTATTCTCCGGACTGCATCCTGATTATTGTGAGCAACCCTCTGGATGCCATGTGTCATGTCGCCTATGAAGCCAGCGGCTTTCCCAAGAACCGCGTCATCGGCATGGCGGGCGTTCTCGATTCAGCCCGGTTCAGAGCGTTTATTTCCATGGAACTCGATGTCTCCATCGAAAACACCCATGCCTTTGTCCTCGGGGGCCACGGTGACACCATGGTTCCCCTGCCCCGCTTTTCCACGGTTGCCGGCATCCCCATTACCGAACTGATGTCCAAGGACCGCATCGATGCCATTGTGGACCGCACCCGGAACGGCGGCGCGGAAATTGTCAGTCTGCTGAAAACCGGCAGCGCCTACTATGCACCGGCCTCCTCCTCCGTGGAGATGGCCAAGGCGATCCTCTACGACAAGAAAATGATTCTTCCCTGCGCGGCGTACCTGGAAGGCGAGTACGGATTTGACAGCCTCTTTATCGGGGTTCCGGTCAAGCTGGGGAAAAACGGGGTCGAAGAGGTCATCGAAATCCAGCTGACCGATGACGAAAAGGCGGCGCTGAAGAAATCCGCCGATGCGGTACAGGAACTGAAAACCACGCTGGCGAAACTCAAGTAACCGCGTCAGCCGGACATCTGGTCCAGATTTCTGCGGATGGTTTCCGCCATCTGCTGACTGATGCCGGGCACGGCCGCCAGTTCTTCAACGGCCGCTGCCCGGATTCTTCTGACGCTGCCGAAGTGGTTCAGCAGGGACTTTTTCCGTTCCCTCCCGATCCCCGGTATGCCGTCCAGGACCGAGCCCAGCGAGCTTTTCCGCCGCCGCTTCCGGTGAAAGGTGATGGCAAACCGGTGGGCTTCATCCCGGATCCGCTGCAGCAGAAAGAGCGCGTCCCGGTCTCTGCTGAAGTTGACGGGATTGGCCCGCCCCGGCAGGTAAATCTTGTCATCCGTCTCCCCTAGCCGTTCATCTTTCTTGGCGATGCCGATCACGGTAAACCGTCCTTCGATGCCCAGTTCCTTCATGACCGCCACAGCCACGTTCAACTGCCCTTTTCCACCGTCCACCATCAGCAGATCCGGATACGGCATGTCCGTTTTGCCATACCGCCGTTTCAGAACTTCCGCCATGGTGGCGTAATCATCGGGTTCCGTGACGGTCCGGATAGTATACCGGCGGTAGTCGGCCTTGCGGGGCTTTCCCTTTTCAAAAACGACCATGGCGGCCACCGGTGTCGTACCCGAAATGTTGGAGTTGTCGAAACATTCGATCCGCTCCGGCAGATGTTCCATCCGCAGACACTTCCGGATGCGCGTCAGCAGATCCCGGCTGGCCGATGCGGCGGCGGTCCATTCCCGCAGTTCATCTTCCGCGTTCCGGGACGCCATCTCCAGAAGACGGACCTTTTCCCCCCGGCGGGGATGGAGCAGATTCACTTTCCGTCCTTTCCGTTCCCGGAGCCATTCCGCCACCAGGTCTTCATCTTCCAGCGGAACCGGTGTCAAAAGCGCCCGGGGAATAAAGTGGTCGGTTTCGTAATACTGATGGATGAAGGCCCGGACCATTTCCTCGTCTGATGAAAGAATGTCGGAAAAGTGGAAATGGCGGGAGCCGATCAGAAAACCGTTGCGGACGGTCAGCAGCGTCATGACGGCGTGATCCGGGGCCCGGGCGATGCCCAGTACATCCCGGTCCTCAAAATCGGTGGTGACCACGGACTGTTTTTCGACCACCTTTTCCAGGGCGAACATCTTGTCCCGGAGTTCCGCCGCCTGTTCAAAGTCCTGTTCCGCGGCGGCAGCGTTCATTTCCTCCCGGATCTTCCGGATCAGCTCCGGCGCCCGTCCCTTCAGCAGAAGCACCACCTCCCGGACAACTTCATCATACACCGCCTTGTCCACCGACCGGCAGCAGGGGCCGAGGCAGCCGTCCATCTGGCAGTTGAGACAGGGCCGGGTCCGCCGGGGCAGGGTCCGCTTCCGGCATTTCCGGAGCTTGAAGGTCTTGTGGATAAACTTGAGCGTCCTGTACATGGCGGTCGGAGAGGTGAAGGGACCGAAATAGAGCGCGCCGTCATTCTCGATTTTCCGGACCACTTCAATACCGGGGTATTCCGATTTAATATCGATCCGGAGTGACGGATACCGTTTGTCATCCTTGAGGATGACATTGTAGCGGGGCCGGTATCGCTTGATCAGATTGGACTCCAGCATCAGGGCTTCGGTTTCGGTTCCGGTCAGGATGGTATCAAAGTCGGCGATCTTTTTGACAAGGACGCCGGTTTTCATGTCCATCTGTTCCGGCGGCTTGAAATAGGCGGCCAGACGCTTTTTCAGATTCTTGGCCTTGCCGACGTAGATGACCCGGCCGGCATTATCCTTCATCAGATAGACCCCCGGATCAGTGGAAATCTCCGCCAGCTTTTCGTTCAGTGTTTCATCCATGTTTACAGCAGCGCAATCTCCTTCAGATCCCTGATCCGGTCCCGGAGTTCCGCCGCCTTTTCAAAGGCAAGGGCTTTGGCGGCTTCGGCCATTTCTTTTTCCAGATCCTGAATCATGACGCTCAATTCATCTTTGTCTTCAATTTTTTCTCCATACTGCGCCAGGGGTTCGGCAACCCGTGCCATGGGGGTGTCGGCGGATTTCTGGACAAAATCGAAGATCCGGGCCACCTGCTTCCGGATACTGGTCGGGGTAATGTTATGAGAGGCGTTGTACTCCTGCTGGATTTCCCGGCGGCGGCTCGTTTCATCGATGGCCTGTTTCATGGCGCCTGTCATGTGGTCGGCATACAGGATCACCTGCCCATGCACATTCCGCGCGGCCCGGCCACAGGTCTGGATGAGAGACCGGGCCGACCGGAGGAATCCCTCCTTGTCCGCGTCCAGAATGGCGACCAGGGAAACTTCCGGAATATCGAGTCCTTCCCGCAGCAGGTTGATCCCCACCAGTACGTCAAACGAACCGCTCCGGAGTTCCTGGATGATTTCCATCCGCTCCAGGGTTTTGATATCGGAATGGAGGTACTTGACCCGGATGCCGAGTTCCCCGTAATACTCGGTCAGATCCTCGGCCATCCGCTTGGTCAGGGTCGTGACCAGAACCCGTTCATCCTGCCGGATGCGTTTCTGTATCTCTTCGAGAAGATCATCCACCTGATGCCGGGCCGTGCGGACATCGATCAGGGGATCCACCAGACCGGTGGGCCGGACAATCAGTTCCACCATTGCCTCCCCGGACTGCTCCATTTCATAGTCGGCCGGGGTGGCCGATACATACACCACCTGCCGGACCCGCTGACGGAACTCACTGAACTTGAGGGGACGGTTGTCCAGGGCCGACGGCAGCCGGAACCCGAATTCCACCAGGGTTTTCTTCCGGGACCGGTCACCGTTGTACATCCCCCGCACCTGGGGAACCGCGATATGGCTTTCATCGGTGAACAGGAGGAAATCATCGGGAAAATAGTCCAGCAGCGTCGGGGGCGGCTCACCGGGACTGCGCCCGGTCAGATGACGGGAATAGTTTTCGATACCGTTGCAGTAGCCCAGTTCCAGCATCATTTCCAGGTCGAAAAGGGTCCGCTCCTCGATCCGCTGGGCTTCGATCAGTTTGTTTTCATTCCGGAAATATTCAACCCGGTCTTTCAGTTCCGCCTTAATGCCGTCAATCGCCGTCTGGAGTGTCGACTTTGAGGTGACATAATGGCTGGCCGGAAAAAGGGTGAGCCGGTCGAGACGCCGGATGACCTCGCCCCGGAGCGGATCGATTTCCGCCATTCCCTCGATTTCATCTCCGAAAAACTCGATCCGGATCGCCTTGTCTTCCTCGTAGGCCGGAAAAATTTCCACCCGGTCCCCCCGCACCCGGAACACTCCCCGGTGAAAATCGACATCATTCCGTTCATAGTGCATTTCCACAAAATTCCGCAGAAGCTGATCCCGGTCGAGTTCCGCCTCTTTCTGCAGATCGATCCGCATGCCGAGATAATCTTCCGGCGCGCCGAGGCCGTAGATACAGGAAACACTTGACACCACAATCACGTCCCGCCGGGAGAGAACAGAACGGGTCGCGGAATGGCGCAGCTTGTCGATCATCTCATTGATGGCCGAATCCTTCTGGATATAGGTATCGCTGCTGGGGAGATAGGCCTCGGGCTGATAATAATCATAATAACTGACGAAATATTCGACGGCATTTTCAGGAAAAAGGGTTTTGAACTCGTTGTAGAGCTGACCCGCCAGTGTTTTGTTCGGCGCCATGACCAGCGTGGGACGGTTCAGCCGGGCAATGATATGGGCCATGGTAAAGGTCTTGCCGGAACCTGTGACACCGAGCATGACATTGTGCCGTTTTCCCCCGCTGATGTTGCGGGTCAGTTCTTCAATGGCCTTGGGCTGATCCCCGCTGGGTTCAAAGTCCGATATGAGCTTGAAGGTTTCCATAGTATATATATTAATGATGTAAGTGCCTTTGGTGATGTCTGTTCATGTTGAACCTTACAAAACCATAAAGATGTTTCGGGAAGGATCAACTCCGGCTCAACGCTCCAGCAGGACAACGCACATGGCGGCGATTCCCTCGCCTTCTCCGATGGTGCCGAGTCCTTCCGTGGTCGTGGCTTTGATATTGACCTGGTTCCGATCGACCTGCAGCGCGCCGGCGATTCGGTCCCGCATGGCTTCCCGGTACGGCGACAGTTTCGGCGCCTGTGCAAAGATGGTGGTATCCAGGTTGGCGATGATATAGCCTTCCGCCTGAATCATCTCCCGGCATTCTGCCAGAAGTTTCATGCTGTCGATGTCCCTGTATGTTTCATCGGTATCCGGGAAATGCAGACCAATATCTCCGAGTCCCGCCGCGCCTAAAAGCCCGTCACAGACGGCATGGAGCAGAACGTCCGCATCGGAATGGCCGAGGAGTCCTTTTCCGAAGGGAATGGTCACGCCGCCGAGAACCAGCTTTCTTCCGGTCACCAGTCGATGAACATCATATCCGATTCCGATCCGCATGGCATGTTCCTTTATATAGCTTTCAGCAGGAGCGGAAGTTTCCCCGGAAACCACCTGCCGATCGTAAAAAATTCCTTTAACATGATCTGTAAATATAATACATAAACAAGAATTTCAAAGGGATATTACAGGAAGGGTATTCTGCGGCAGTGATATCTTTTTTGACCAGATTCATTTGACAGAGCATTACCTGTTACTATAAAGGTTTCAAAGAGGCAATGCAGGGAATGCAAGTCTACAGTTTCACATTAAACCATTTGAATATTGAGGAAAAAATGAAAAAGAACAGATTCGTCAATACGGATCGGGTCAATATGCCTGTCATTCTCACCGGTGCGGGCATCGTGACCCTGATTATCTGTCTGGTGATTTTCTGGCCGGACAGCGGCACTTCATCCGCACAACTGGAATCCATAGAAGGTCGGCTTGTTGTTCTGGAACGTCAGATTTCGGATACCGAAGACAGGGTTTCCACCTATTCCGACCGCATTCAGGAACTGAATGACACTGTTTCCCGCATGTCCGAACGCTTTGACCGTCTGGAAGCCATTCCGCTGGAAATGGAAAACATGCAGAAGAAAATCGAATTTATCGAAGGCAGGCGGGAAAAAGGTGGAAAAAGTGCATCCGGTGGCTCTTCCGCGGAAAAAACATCCAGTCAGCCGGTAAAGACCACAGCGACGGTAAAAACGGCAAAAACAACGAAAAAGAGTGAACCGTCCAGTACCGGTCAGCGAAGCAGCAGTGACGGGGAAACCTATATTGTCCAGGAAGGCGATACACTGTATTCGATTGCACTGCGGTTCAAGACCAATGTGGACAAACTGCGCAATCTGAACAATCTGGTTGCGGATGCCGTAATCCGTCCGGGTCAAAAACTGGTGGTCAGCCAGTAGAGATCGATCCGGTGTATTCTGCACCGGATCGGTTCTTACGGTTTTTCCAGCACTGCTTCCAGCCCTTTCTGATCCATTTCCTCGGTTGATGTCTCCTGGTACTTTTTGATGAAAGAATCCACAGCGATCTGCAGTAACTCGTCTGTTGACACTTCAAATTCGATCGCCATCTTTTTGAACTCTTTCAGTTGCCGTTTGTTCAGGGTGATGGTCATTCTTCCCGATTCCGGCGTGACATGAAATTTTGTACGGGCCATGATGCTTTTCCTTTACAGGTAAATGAATGTGGCGTAATAGATTATATTTACCATAAACAGAGAAAAGAGGCAATGCGGCAATTGAAAGGGTCTGAAGCGAAAAAAGTGACATTCGGTTGTATTTTTGTTTATGCAGTCAAAATACCTTGTTTTTCCATTTGCAGGCAAATTACATCGTTGTAAGCAGAAAACGCCAGTTTGGGGTCATTATCTGACGTAAGGGAGCCTGCATGTGCTTTTCAGCATTATTGGACAGTGTAATGGTTAAAATATGATCATGGGTCTGGCAGAAACCAGTTTGTGCAGCAGCCAGTTGCCGGTTTTTCTGCTGATCACGGTCCTGACGGAGCGGGGAAGGTTGCAAAAGCCGCTTATAATTGCACAATAGATATATATTGTGCAATTATAAAGAGATAATTGTCATTTTACAGCCATATTCTACCCTACCCTTCCCTCGTACGGTGTAAAATATCGCCCTTGCCTATTGTGCAATTTCCATCTTTATCTTTGTTCATCTGTACCGATAAATGGCTTTAACAGTAATTTAAGCGCTTGACTGGGCTAAAAACGCTATGAACCATCATTTTCAGCCAAAATCAAATATAACTATTTTGGAATCTGTTGAAGCATACCTGGCGTCAAAAGAGGCAACAGGAACATTAAGTCCGTCATCCGTCAATAATCGCCGTTATGAACTGATTCGCTTTTCAAAATACTGTTCCAGTCAGAGAATCGAATATCCTGCGGATATACACAAAAATATTGTTTTGACCTATTTAAAATCGCTCAAAATAGCAAGGGCGTCAAAACTCGGCATCATCTACATTTTGACCGGTTTTATGGATTATCTTGTGGATGAGGAACTGATGCTGGACAATTATGCGGCGATCATCGATAAGCCAAAGGTATACCAGCCGAAGACAGATTATCTGACAATGGACGAACTGGAGCAGATATACCAGGCGGAAGCGCGGAACGGGAGCCGGAAAGTGGTGGATCGGAATCTTCTGCTGTTCAGCCTGTTTACGGACATCTGCCTGCGCGTTTCGGAAGTCATCAACCTGAAACGGGAAGATGTCCGGCTGGATGCCAGAGAGGTATGGGTAACCCGGAAGCGGGACAAGGTGGAGCGACTCCCCGTTAATGAGGATATCGTCCTGAAATTTCAGAACTGGTATGATATTCGTCCGGAATACAAAGGAAATGAACTGCCGTGGGTTTTTTTATCGAGCCACGGAAAGCAGTTGAAACCGAGGCAGGTTCACAATATCGTCAGCAAGGCGCTGGAACGGGCGGGAATCGTGAAACGGAAACAGGGACCGCATCTGCTGCGGCATTCGGGGGCGAGCCTGAAAGCACAGGCCGGGGAAAACCTGGTGATGATCCAGTATCTGCTGGGCCACGAAAACCTGAACACCACCAGGCGGTATCTTCACTTTGACTGGAAGGATCTCAAAGAAATGGTGGATCGAAGTCCCGGTGCGGGAGGTGGAAAATCCGCCGGAGAATGAATCCTCCTCCGGCGGGGAAAACATCCGTTAATGATATCCCTCTTCACCGGCGACCTTGCCCCGGAATACCCAGTAACTGTAGATGGTATAGGCCAGCACCACCGGCAGTACAATGCCCGCGCCCCAGAGGGTGAAGATCTGTGTCTCCCGCTGGGACGCCGCCTGATAGATGGTCACATCCGGCGGAATCGCCATGGGATAGATGGCGGACTGCAGCCCCAGATAAGCGGAAATGAACAGCAGCGCACTGGCAAAAAAGGGGATCTTTTCCCGGCGTTTGTGCAGGCTCCAGAAAAGCAGGCCGAATGCGAACATCCCCATGAGCGGAAAATTCCAGACAAAGTAGATGCGGGGTTCCGTGAACCACCGGGCCGCAAGGTCCGGCACATGATACGGTGTCCATACACTCACCAGAATCATGAAACCCGCCACGGTCAGAGCGGAAATGAATGCCTGCCGGTAGGCCCGCTGCTGTACGTCCCCTTCGGTCTTGATGATGACAAAGGTGGACCCCAGCAGAAGATAACCGGAAACCAGTGCCAGGCCGACCATGATGGTAAAGGGATTGAACCAGTCAAAGGTTCCGCCGGCAAATATGCCGTTTTTCACCTGAATGCCGGCAATATAGCCGCCCAGCGTAAACCCCTGTCCGAGGATCGCCACCAGGCTGCCCGCGAAAAAGGCCCGGTTCCAGGCCGTCTTCTTCTGGGAACTTGCCCGGAATTCGAAGGCGACCCCCCGGAAGATGAGACCGAACAGAAAGGTCAGCAGCGGAATGTAGAGAGCGCTGAACAGCACCGTGTAGATCATCGGAAATACGGCAAACAGCGCGCCGCCGCCGAAGACGATCCAGGTCTGATTGGCGTCCCAGATCGGTGCGATGGTGTTCATCAGGGTGTCCCGCTCCTCTTCGTCTTTTGCGGTCGGAAAAAGAAGCGCTACTCCCAGGCTGAAGCCGTCCAGCACCACATAGAGAATAATGACAAGGCCGACAAGAATATTCCAGAGCTGTACCAGATCCATCATAAACGCGCCTCCTCTTCCTTCGGATCCTCATGGGGTTTCATGCCGGAAAGACGCTGCACCGGCGGGATCGGGCTTTCCAGATCCGGTCCCCTGCCGAGGATTTTCATAATATAGTAAAAGTAGCTGCTGCCGATCAGGGCAAAAAACGTGACGAATCCGGACAGGGACCAGACCACATTTCCCGCCGGAATGGGGGAAACGCCGTCGGCGGTCCGCATCAGGCCGTAGACCACCCAGGGCTGCCGCCCCACTTCGGAGGTCACCCATCCCATAATCACGGCCAGGAACCCGATGGGCTGAATGGCCACAAGGGTTTTCAGAAACGCCGGACTGTCCAGGATCTGTTTCCGCCACCAGAGGAAAAGCCCCCAGAGCATGACAAAGAAGAAGAGAAAACCGATGGCGACCATGATCCGGAAGGTCCAGTAGGTAATCAGGGCGTTGGGGCGTTCATCTCTGGGAAAATCCTTGAGCCCCTTGATCTGTCCGTCCTTTGAATGGGTAATCAGCAGACTGAGCGCACCGGGAATGGTGATCTCATACCGGTTTTTCTCGGCCTCCATATCCGGGATACCGAACAGGACAAAGTCCGCCCCGCCCTCTGTATTGGTTTCCCAGTGGCCTTCCATGGCGGCGAGTTTGGCCGGCTGATATTCGGCCACATTGACGCCCCGTAAATCCCCGATCAGCACCTGGAGCGGCGCACAGACGGCTGCCATGATCAGCGCAATGACAAGGGAGGTCCGGTAGAAACGGGTGTGGCGTTTTTTCAGCAGAAAATAGGCGCAGATACCGGCAATGGCGAACGCGGAGGTTTCATAGGCGGCCATCACCATATGGCTCAGATGGGTGGGAAATGCCGGATTGAAAATGGCATCCTTGAAACTGGTGACCATGAATTTGCCGTCCACCAGTTCATATCCGGCCGGGGTCTGCATCCATGCATTGGCGGCCATGATCCAGAACGCCGAAAAGGTGGCGCCGACGGCCACCAGGCAGGTGGACAGGAAATGGACGGCCCGGGGAACCCGGTTCCAGCCGAAGAGCATGATCCCGAGAAAACCGGCTTCCAGAAAAAAGGCGGTCATGCCCTCGTAGGCCAGCAGCGGCGCGAAAACATTGGCAACGGCCTGTGAGAACCGGGCAAAGTTGGTACCGAACTCGAACTCCAGTGTAATGCCGCTGACCACGCCGACGGCGAAATGGACGGCGAAGATCTTAACCCAGAACCGGTAGATGCGGTAGTAGATCTCCTTTTTGGTGACCAGCCAGCAACTTTCGACAATCACGAGATATACGGCGAGGCCGATGGTAAAGGTGGGAAAAAGGATGTGGAAAGCAGTTGTGAACGCAAACTGAATCCGTGAAAGCAGAAGAACGTCCATGTGTATCTCCGTAGCGGGTACTCACATCGCCGGTAGCGGCGATGCTCCGCATTTCAGTTGATATATGGTGAACAGTTCACCGTTTGCGTTCCCCGCGTCGGGAGACGCCGGCGGAAAGCATCATTTTCTCAAGCATTTCATATGGCTGCGCCCCGGTCAGCACGGTTTCATCCAGACAGAAACCCGGCACGGCGGTAATGCCTTTCCGGTACGACAGGTTCCAGTCCTGATCGACCGCCGCGCTGTATACCCGTGTTTCCAGCACCTGCCCGACTTCATCCGCGGACAGCCCGGCCTCCCGGGCGATTTCCAGCAGAACAGGGCGTTTAGCGATGTTCTTTCCTTCCGCAAAGTAGGCATGAAAAGCGGCATGGTGAAAGGCATCTCCCCTGCCCTGCGCTTCCGCCCATTTTCCGAGTTCCTGGGCCAGTCGGCTGTTATAGGTATACTTCCGGTCTCCGAAGGGCAGCCCCTCTTCCGCTGCCACCTGCTGCAGGCGGGCCAGCATATCCGGAATATGGACAGGACGCCCCCGGAACAGGTCTTCCAGGGTCAGCCCCTCTTCCGGTGTGTCCGGATGAAGGGGAAAGGCCCGCCAGACCGTTTCAATTTCAAATTCCTTCTGCAGTCTTTCAATACGCCCGGTAATGAAATAGCACCACGGTCAAATATAATCAGAGAAAATCTCCAGAATCTTCGGTGACGGCATTGGTCGCTCCCTGTTTGATGGATGTTGATATTCCGAACGGCTCATCAGCAATTGTTAAATTTTACCCGTATGATTTGACCATAGCCATACTGTTGCATCATTGTCAAGATGCTGCCAATGCCATTTTCATGGAATCGGCGGCGGGGGTTCGCTTTCTATTTTTTCACCTTCGACATCGGCAAGATATCGTGGTTCAATCCATCCGTGTTCCGCCGCATGACGGGCCATTTCCATGGTGTCCTCCGCCAGTACCAGAACACTGCCCGCTTCGGCAACTTTCCGTGCCAGCCGGCTGATGCCTTCCACCCGCTGCGGATCCGGTTCCACCTGCCGGATATAGACCGCCATCACCCGCCCCGGATGGTCTTTTACCACCTCGGCGTAGATTTCCGGGTCCATCTGTCCGCTGTCACCGACCAGAATAAACGGTATGTCTGCGTAGGCGTCGAGCATCTGCGAAATCAGACGGTATTTGTGGCCCTTCGGCGCCGGACGGGTCAGCCCTTCACGGGAAAATCCCCAGTGGCGCAGGTAGAGGACCGGACCGATGGGAATATTGTGCAGGTTGAAAAACTCACACAGCAGGTCATAGAGATTCCAGGGACCGCGGGAGACATACATGATGGGGTTGAGCAGCCGGTCATCCGTCCCCTGGTGAAGCGCCCGGTAAAAGGCGGCCACACCGGGAAAGGGAAGACGGGTCCGGGCGTTTCCGGTAAAAAGGGACCGGAACATCCGGAGCATGCTGGTGGCCTCGGTGGGCATGACCGTATCATCGATGTCGCTGATGACCACATGGCAGACGCCTTCCGGAGGCGTCAGCACATTGCCTGTCTCCCGGACCGGCTGACGGCCGGG
>JBEPXL010000009.1:0-14840 GCA_041641935.1 Desulfobacteraceae bacterium
TCCCCAGCCGGTGGGCCACCACCGCCGCATGGGATGTGCCGCCGCCCCGGGCCGTCAGCAGACCGTCCGCGGCGTTGATCTCCTGAATGTCATCGGGAACCGTATCACTCCGGAGCAGAATCAGCTGCGTATTCGGTTCGATTTCCCGCCACTTTTCAATCTCCTCCAGGGTAAAAACAGCCCGGCCGCTCATGGCCCCGCCGCTGACGCCGACACCGTTTCCGAGCAGCGCCTTTTCGATGTCGATCTCTTCCGGATCAAAAGCAAAGACTTTCTTCCGCTCCCGGATGGCCATGTTCCGCGTCTGGAGCAGAAAGAGAGAATCCCGGGCGGACCCCTCGAAGGTGAACTCGATCTCCTGGGGACTCCATCCCAGCTGGTAAATCAGTTTACTGGCCCATTCCTTGAGCGCGTCATAGATTTCCGGGAAATGGGTCTGGAGGGTCACATCCGTATCGCGCATTTCGTTGTCCTGCTGAATAATGGAAATGGGAAGCGTCTTGACCAGACCGGACACCACATCCTCCCCCTGATTTCCGACGGTGAAATCCCCCCAGAGCCGGAGGTTGTCCTCCGACCACTTGGGATTGTGGGTAAAGACCACACCGGTTCCCGATGCAGGAGACATGTTTCCGTACACCATCGCCTGGACCGTCACGGCCGTGCCCCAGTCGTCTGAAATGCCGATAATTTTCCGGTAGACCTTTGCCTTTTTCGATTCCCAGGAATTGAGCACCTTCCGGATCGTGCTCAGTACCTGCTCGAAGGGGTCGTCCGGCACCGTAATGCCCGCTTCCTCCAGCATATGCCGGTAGGCCATGGCGAGGCTGCGCATCTGCTTTCCGGTAAATCCCCGTTTATAGGGAATCCCCATCTTGTTTTTGTAGCTGAGCATGATGGCATCGAATTCATCCCGCTGAATATCGAATGCCATGCCGTAACACTGGATGAACCGGCGATAGTTGTCCCAGGCAAACCATTCATTTCCGGTTCCCCGGGCAATGCCCTCGGCAATTTTCTCGTTCAGGCCCACGTCAAGAAAGGTATCCATCATCCCCGGCTGGGAAATGGAGGCGCCGCTCCGGACCGAAAAGAGGAGCGGATTTTCCGGATCACCGAATTTTTTGCCGGCGATCGTTTCCAGTTTTTTGATATGCCGGGCGAGCTGGTCCTTGAAGTGCTGTTCTGCCGGCGGATATCCTTCCACCAGTTCCCGGCACCGGAATACCTCGGTGGTGATGATAAACCCCGGTGGAATCGGAAATCCGAGCCGGTGGAGCCGGATCAGGTTGTGCCCTTTTTTTCCCAGATGAATGATGCCCACCGACCGGGGCGTCGGTTTTTCCACCAGTTCCGGATCGGTAATACCGACCATGGCCCGCTGGGGATCATAATTGAGGAGCAGCCGGAGTTTGGTATCCGGCAGTTTGTGGGACTGGTGAAAAAGGGTCTTCATGATCTGCCCCAGAAACCGGTCGAGCTGCTGCAATCCCAGGGAATCGGCAATCCGGTCCCGGAGAAAAATCTCCGACACCCGGTGTTCCATCTTTTCCTGATCCTCTTCCGGGTCCATGGAGTGGTACTTGGGCAGGAGCCGCTCCCGGGGAAAACTGCCCAGAATGCGGTTCAGGTTGTTCTCATGGATATTGTTGAAATAATCGTTGATAATATCGGTGACGGCCCGGTTGAATCCCTTGAAAATATCGAGGTACTGGGTAAAGGTGAATCCCCGCGCCTCCAGGGAATGGGCCAGCAGTTCCATCTGTCCTTCGATCTCGACCGATGAGATTCCGTCCAGTTTCAGGGCCCGGTTGAAGAGTTTCAGAAGATCGTAGATCTGGTGGAAGGTTTCCTTGGTGATGAGACTCAGTTCAATCTGGTCCACAATCGTCTCCAGATAGACATTGACCAGGGATTCCAGGCGCAGGGTCAGCCCGATGGCATCGAACTTCAACTCATGATAGCTGCCGTACATGGAGGGAATATCGACTGTAAAATGCCTTTTCTTGTAGATATCCTCACGGATTTCATAGACCCGTTCCGACAGGATCATTTCCTTGAGCATTTCCAGGTAGTCGAGAATCAGGGGCAGCTTCCGGTAGATATCCGGTTCGGCAAGGGCGTCCCGGAGCTGGTCCAGCTTCGGGAACGCTTCGGCACGGAGCTGGGACAGGTAGGATGCGATTTCCCCCATCGCATCCGAGGAGAGGCTGAGATCATACTTCTGGTGGAGCAGCTTGTAGAGCCGGGCCGCCAGCCGCACCCGGCGGCTGTCCCGGGGCATCACGTCGGGGATGCCTTCGATCTCTTCGAGCATGGTCCGGAGATCCGCGTCATCCACCTTGAGAAGCCCCCGGGGGATCTGGAGGTCATTCTTTTCCTTCAGCAGGTGAAGCACCCGCTGGACCCCCTCCACATAGGTTCCCTCTGTATGGATCTGGCGGTAGATATTGGGCGGTACAAAGGATTCGACAGCGGTCTTGTCCCGGGTCATCCAGAAATTGAGGACCGATTCGATAAACCCGACGACCCGGCTGCTGCTCTCCACATGGGTCTGCTTCCGCAGGAAATGAACCAGGAGATCCTTCCGGTGGGCGATTTCGTCGATCCGGGTTGAAATATCCCGGAGTTCCCCCTCTGCACCGATATCATTGAAAAAAACCGGCAGCAGACGGGCCAGCTGCTTGACCAGATTGTAGACCGGCCCGATATCGCTGTTGAGCAGCCGGGTAATGTCCCGGGGAAAGAGATCGGTATCCTTGATGAAGACACCGCTCAGCGACAGATGGATGATCAGATCCGACAGAAGGCGGGTGGACCACTTCGGGTTGAGTTCGATCAGTTCCAGCCAGGTACGGATATTCTGGATATGGGCCACATTGACCCGGACCTGCCAGTCATCACCGACACCGCCGATCATGGGATCATGAAACCCGAGGTCGGTCACGCCGTTGATGAAGCATTTGACCAGATCAATATCATCGGTTTCATACACCCCTTTTCCCATGTTGAGAATGCAGTTGAGGGCGGTCAGGGGAAATTCTCTGGTGCGGTTCTTCAGGATGGAAAAGGTCTTCCGGATCAGGTTTTCTATGTTAAGATTTTTCTCGTTACGGATGAGCCAGCTGAGGGTGCGGTTGATATCCCGGAGGGCCTCTTCATGGACCAGGGACAGGCCGGTGACATTCATGATGTGAAACAGAAAGATCACCTTCCACTGGTTTCCTTCAGTGGGGTCACTTCCGGCGGAGAGGAGTTTCTGGGGAATTCCCCGGTAAATCTCGACGATCTGGTTGTAGCCCGGCAGGGTCAGCAGGCGGCTCAGCTGGTACAGCACCCGCCCCCGGTCCTCGCCGTCATAGCCGTCATTTTCTTCAATCTCCTTCAGCTGCCGGTGCAGTGCCGAAATCCGCCCGCGGGAAATCGGCTCGAAGATCGTTTCCAGCGCCGCGGAGCTCTCCAGCTTTTCGGCTTCCTCCGCAAACCAGTCATAGGGGTCATCCTCATTCAGCCAGTACCGGTAGGTGTACCGGAAATACCGGAGCAGAAGATGGTTGATTGAGCTCAGATCCATCTCGATTTCCGAGGTGTAGTAGAGCAGTTCCTCGCCCAGCTTTTCCATGCGGTAGTAACTTTTGACAAAGAGAAAAAAGAGGTCGTCCTCCAGCCCGCTGATCCGATCAAAGGCCTCGTTCAGCACCGGCATGAACCGGGGCAGCCGTTCAGAACCGCTCTCCTTGATGATTTTCTGGAGAAACAGGAGCAGGTCGTCCACCGCATCGGTCCGGACCTCTTCATCCGCCGATTCACGGACGGTATTGAGGAAAATATCCACATAGAGAAGGGCCGCCTCATCTCCCCGCTCATGGTCCCGGATCAGCTGAAAATAGTTGAGGGAATACCCCCGCGCCTCCGTGACGATGAACTGAAGGTTTTTCCGGGGATGGGAAAGTTCTTTTAAAAAAGTGTTCACCCCTTCCATCAGGCCGTAATATTTTGACATTACCTCCTGAATGACGGTGTACTTCGGATCGATTTCCACATCCACATGATAGCTGGCCAGATTGACTTCTAGGGCCTTGGACTGAATCACGCCATCCCCTCCTGCTGCTTTACCGGTTCACTGCCCTGACACCCGCTTCTTCTACTCTGATAATAAGGACGGGATGCCGGAAAATAAAGAGGAAACACCGAACTTACCGGCTCCGGCACTGAATGCCGGTATTCCTTTTCCATCATAACCAAAGCCTGCGGGGATGATCAAGGAGATTTCGCGGATCAGAGGAAAGAGAGGTCCATCCACAGCCTGCCGCGTGCGGTAAACCATCCGGAGATGAAGCGGAGTCGGAAAAAGACCCCTCCCGGCGGGAGGGGTCTCTGTATAAAAAAGCCGGTACGCGCCGGGGCGTACGGAATGGAATTACAGTTCGAGCCAGGAGTCGGAGAAGAGGGACTTGCCGAGGATGACGTTGCAGGATTTGACATAGTGCTGCAGTTCTTCGGACAGGCCGCTCAGTTCCGGCGGATTGCCGTCCATGGTCTGCTGGATCACTTCAAAGATGTCCTTCCGTTTGCCTTTGGCCATGTCCATCGTCACCTGATCCCTGGCATCCGCGATAAAGGATTTCATGCCGTGGATCGCCAGCATGGCGGTAAAGGTGATGTTCATCACATGGCGCAGATGATCCGGAATACCGCTGGAGATGTTGGAGACACCGCAGGTGCTCATGGCGCCCGGCATAATCTCCGGCAGCATGTCCATGAAGTTCATCAGGGAAATGGCCTGGGGCTGCTGAATGTTGACCGGCGTCACGATGCCGTCCACCCACATCTGTTCGTTGGGGACACCGGCTTCGTTGGCCACCGTCATCAGTTCCACCAGAAGGGCGGCCCGTTCATTCTCATCCCGGGGAAGACCTTCCGGCCCCCACATCAGGGCACAGAAATCGGCCTGATGCTCGGCTGCCAGGGGAACCATCTTTTCATACCGTTCCGGACGGACCATGATCGAGTTGATCATCGGGGGCATCTTGCACTTGGGAAGCGCCGCCGCGATGGCGTCGATGTTGGATGTATCCAGCACCAGCGGAATGTCATCCACCACTTCCTGCACCACCTCGACCACCCAGGGCATCAGCTCATGGCCTTCCTTCTTGGCCGGGCCCAGGTTGATGTCGATCATGTCAACGCCCTTCTCCTTCTGAAACAGCGCCTCTTCCTGAATCGGTTTGGGGTCACGTTCTTTGAATGCCTTGCCGATCTTGGTCCCGATGACGTTCAGACTTTCTCCGATGACCCAGAATTCATTTTCCTTCAGCGGCCTCAGCACATCAGCGATCTTGTCTGCCATACCAGTTTCCTCCTACCAGAAGCGTTTTGGAGTTCTCTTTTGCCGAACCGGATTTCCTCTGTCATGCATGATTGCCGGATGGTTCCGGCGGTCCAGTTCCGCGTTCATCTATCGACATCCGGAGCAGGTCTGTCACGCCCCTGTTCCGGCGGGCGTGACAGACCGTTGCCGTCTGTCTCTCTATCGGCAAAAGATGCCGTTTCCGTGAACACATGATTCCGCCGGCACCGGAAAGCGCCGGCGGAACAGCGTCAGCGGATCAGGCAACCTTGGATTTCAGGAAGGCGGGAAGGTGCGCCGCCTCTCTGGGGCCGACCGTAATGGTCCAGCCGGGGAGTTCCTCTTCGACATCGCCGGCGATGGCGGCGGCATAGCCGGGGATAATCAGTTCCTGATGTTTGACCTTGTCGGCGATACCGCACTTTTTCACGAACATGCCCACATCATCTCCCGCAAACTTGCCGGCCGCCCAGGCGGTCAGAACAGAAAGCCCCTCGGCGTCCTTGATCAGCAGCCAGCTCGGCACCTTGCTGCCTTCGGCTTCGCCGGAGACGATGAAGTAGGTCAGCGCGAAGTTGGTGGTGACCAGAACCGGGGAGTTTTCATCCGGGTTGTTGATGGGATAGATGCCTTCGGTCACGGTCATGGGCCGCTGCGGATCGGTGTAGATGTTGAGCCGTTCCAGCAGCAGCGGGAAAATGGACTCGCCCGTAAAGTCGGACAGGACCACAATGCCGCCGTATTTGGCGGTGAACATGGCCGCGACCAGGGTTTCCATTTCAAGGTTCGGAGCCATTTCACAGGGGAAGGCAATGGTGGGAAATCCCAGGGAACGGTTGTTGTCCTTGAGGGCGGACCGGCGCATGGCCACCTGGTCTTCCAGGGCCTGGCGGACTTCCCGGGTACCGGAATCGAGGACCAGTTTCTTGTGGCCCATGCCCATCAGTTTGTCGGTCAGCGGAATCAGGGCCTCCACCGAGTCGGCCTTGACGACCAGGGGCAGATCGGCGTCCATGGCCATCTTCCCGTACTCTTCCAGATTGTCGGCGGTCGCCGCATACATCAGGGGGCGCTTGAAACCGCAGGCTTCGATTCCCGCCTTCATCACATCGGCCTTTTCGGTCATCAGCATTACGTTGAATTCCGAGGTTTCGGCGATGGTTTTGGCGGCTTTGGCGAAGGCATCCTTGTCCCCGTTCACATCTTTGAGGGCGACCAGTTCCGGCCGAAGGTTGAACCCGACCCGTTCATACTGGAGGGCGTTCCATGCCTTCAGTTTTGTTTCCAGTGCATCCCCTGCGATATCCGAGGGGATGACGGCCGCGAAAATATTGGGATTGAAAAAAGTCTTTTCATGACGGTGGAGTACGGTTTCCCCGCCGATGGTCCGTTTCCGGACACCCTTTCCGATATCAACGGGCAGAATGGGGGGCGCTGATGCCTCGGCCAGTTTATCCCTGGCCTCATCCGAGACGTAGGGACAGTCGTCAAGGCTGGCCTTCCCCGAAGCCAGGTTCATGGCAAAGGCAAGGCAGGTGGGAACTCCACACTCTTTACAGTTGGTTTTCGGCAGGAGCTTAAAAATCTGAATACCGGTTAATGCCATCTTCGTCTCCTTATCAGATCGCCGGGAGAGGCAGGTGTATACTGCCTCCCCGGGCGTTCAGGTTCACAGAGGTCGGGAGCGGGGAAGTTTCATCCGCTCCCTGTCACAGGCGTTCCTTACCAGATCCTTACTTGACCAGCGGCTCCATGTCCAGGGCCGGGTGTCCTTTTTCCTTGAGCCAGGGCATAATCTCTTCTTCGGTGGTACCGACGGTTTCATCGGCGATCTTGTCGAAGAAGTCCGGATCACCCAGTTCGGTGGCCCGGGCGACGAGCCGGTCCTTGATCTCCTCTTTCAGGAGTTTGGGCATCCAGACCATCCGGAACAGGCCGCCGTCGCCCTTGATGAATTTCCGCTGGGTAATGTTGAACTTGGAGTGTCCGACAAATCCCGGAGAAGACGCGCCGCCGCCCATGACACCGGCCAGGGTGGTGAACTTCATGCCGCAGGGGGTCTCGCCCGTGAACTCCCGGTTGACGGTCATGACACCGTTACAGCCCGGCAGCATGGCGGCGATACACTCGCAGCATCCGCAGGTGGTCATCGGATCGTAGACCATCGAGTAGAAGTTGTAGTGGGTGATGGTGCCGCGGGATGTCTTGGAAACGAACTCGTTGACACCCTTCCACTGTCCCAGTTTGGGATCCAGACATTCGCCCTTTTCAATGGGCTGGTTGGGTCCGGTGGGGTTGATCTGGTAGGCCGCCTTGCAGTCCATCCAGTTGTAGGCGCCGCAGAGACCGGTCCGTTCGGGGCTGACGGTGCAGACGTGGCTCGGTGCAAAGGACTGGCACAGGGTGCAGGAGTAGTATGTCTCCACATCCTCGTCGGTCATCTTGTCCACCCGCTCGTCTCTGTACTTGTAGGCGGCGCGTGCCTGTTCGGTGATCTTGTCCACGTCCTTCTGGTCGGTGTAGATCGTCACCTGGATCTTGTCGAGAATGGCGGAGAAATCCTGATGGAGCTTGGCATGGAGTACAACACCGAGGTCTTTCAGGGTAAAGCCCTTCTCCACGGCTGCCTTGCTGATCCGGACCCAGGCGATATCGCGCTGACCGGCGTGCATGACGCCCTGGATGTAGTTGATCAGGTGATGAATCTGGCGTTCCAGGATCGGCTCGAAGTCCTTCTGGAATTCCCGGCCCGCCACCTGGACAAAGATGGCCAGCGGAAAGACGTCGCCTTCCTTCATGTCCGGGATGTCCTTGCCCACGACCGTGACCTTGCTGTCATCGACCTCGTTCATCTCGGCCAGTTCCAGATACTCGGTGCACTGGGTTTTACCGCCGCCGGCCTGGGAAAAGAGATCCTTGCCCCGGACCCGTTCACCCTCGTAGGCCGGGCCGAAGGAACAGGGGATGTCGATCTGGGAGACCGTGACCTTGAGGCCCCGGACTTCCACCGACTTGTCCACAATTTCGTCGTGAGGGATGTTGCCGACCACATGCTCGTAGGTACAGATACCGGTGGGCAGGATCTGCGGGATATCGGTATCGGCGATGGTGGGGAAGCCCCAGTTGACCGCGCCGGCCGCCGCTGCCGCCCATTCGGCGTTGACATCACCCAGAGCGTTGACGAAGGCGAACACCCGGTTCTTGTTGTACATCAGGATTTTCTTGTAATCCCCCGGCTCGACACCGCCGAAGGCCATGGCGACCCGGTTGGCGAACCCGAGGGCGAAGATGGCCGAGGAGATGTCCGGACCGAAGGGGACGATCTTGGTGTTCCAGCCGATTTCCACGCCCGCCTCGACCAGCTGCTCGGACAGGGTGGTTCCGTTCTGGTTGGCCGCCAGGAAGACGTAGATGGAGCGTTTCTGATACTCCTCGATGATGTTCTTGGCGGTTTCCGGATCGGGAGCGGAGCCGACGATGGCCGCAAAGCCCGGTGCGGAGCCGTCCACGAACTCGACGCCGCGTTTCCGGAAGATGGCATCCTCCGCCGCGCCCAGCCAGATCCGTCCGTTTTCCGGATCGGTTTCTTCGGAGACATAGTAGAAATCAGGCTCTTCCAGGTAACGGAGAGCTTCATCGATCTCGAACCCGAACAGAGCGGCCATGCCCGCGTCCAGCAGGGAGCCGAGATAGGGAACATGATGTGCGCCCTTGATGTGCGGGGGAAGAAGTTTCCGGGCAATGTCCAGCGGTTTTTTTATATCTTCAAGGGTTTCCACCTTGATGCCGAGCAGTGAGTAGATGACCGGCAGATAATAGGCTGTATTGGGGAAGCCGACCGGGGTGGATGCTTCATATGTTTCCAGTGCCCGTCTGTATCTACCTTCGACCTTGGAAATAATATTATAGCCGCCCTGAATACCGGCAAATGCAACAAGTCTTGACATACGTACACTTCCTCCTTCGTTGAGGATTTATCGATAGTATCGGAGTGCAGACCTCTGACCGCTATATCCGTTTGTTGGCCCAGTCGATGCTGTCGACCAGCATATCGAGCCGGGTCTTTTCCGCCGCCGCCTTCGCCTGTTCGGCACTCTTCTTGGCCTGTGCCTCGGCCAGCAGTTTGAGCCGTTCTTCCCGCGCCTTGTTTGTCTTCTGGCGGATATCGGCTTCGTCTTTGGCGATCTGCGCCGCTCTGGCCTTGGCTTCGGCTTCGGCCTTGTCTCTTTCTTCCGCTGCCGCTTTTTCTCTGGCCGCCGCTTCCGCCTTTTCCTTCTCCTCTGCATCCCGCTTCGCCTTTGCCTCGGCCTCTTCCGCCCTCTTCCGGCGGACCTCCTCTTCGGCCTTGGCTTTTACTTCGGCTTCGAGCGCATCGACCTTGGCTTCCTCTCCGGCCTTGGGCGCTTCCTTGGCGGGTTCCGGTGCAGCAGGTTTCGCTTCGGCCTTGGGCGCGGCTGCTTTCGGCGCCTCTTTCGGCTTTTCCGGAGCCTTGGGTGCGGCTTTCTTGGCCGCCGGTTTTTTCTCTTCTTCCTCGATGGTCAGGTCCGGCTGCGGAGCGAGGGAGACCAGATCGATTTTCGGCTCTTCCAGTTTCTTGGCGATCGGGGCCACATCCGACAGTTCGCCGCCGTCGGCGGCCACACCGATAAACGCCTTCACCATCCGGACGGATTCCGGGTGGCGCATGATCAGAATGTCCGAACCGGCCAGCAGATAGGAAACCGCACCAACCGCCTCCATCATGACGCCGCGGCGCTCCGGATCACCGATGGTCGGATCCTCGTCCACTTCCATTTTGGCCTCTTTGGCCTTCCAGACCTCGAAGCCGAGGTTGTTGATCACAGGATACTGCAGTTTGTCATCGCCCTGGGCCATGGCCGCCATCCGGAGCCGTTCCATGACGGAATAGGTGTACTCCAGGCCGTATCCGAGACCGCCGGTGGTCGGGTCCACGATGACGCGGTCCATGGGCATGCCCAGGTTTTCAAGAAGAATGTTGACCTGCTTGGCGAGGTTGACATCAATCGGGGAAGAGGAAACCACAGAGTGGCCGAATCCCATTGCGGCGGCACCGATGCCCTTGTGGTTGGAATCTTCGACAGGACCGAGAATCAGGTTCGCGCCCTGACAGTCCTCGGCGATTTTTTTCAGAACTTCCTCATCCTTCTGCGGCGCGGCGGTTCCCCAGACAATGATCGGTACATCGACCGCATCGATGACCTTCTTCACCGTCTTCACAGCGTCTTCGGGGGATGTATTCTTGTCGTTCGGATCAGTACTTCGGAGCATAAGTGCAATGATATCGGCCCCATACTCTTCCACGCATTTCTTTGCCCAGGCGGCCGGATCGTCCAGCACATCCTCAAAGGGCTTTTTGGCGGCCTCGGCCCAGTCATCGGGAACCATATCCCATACTTCCATCGCAATTTTGGGCTTATTGGGCATTTTCCCTTCAAAATGATAAAAGGGATAGCTGGTTTCACCGCCGACTGTTACGGCCTTATCGCCCTTTCCCAGCGAAATTTCCTTAACAGCGCCAGAATAGGATTCTTTGAAGAAGTTGAAAGCCAATGTTATACCTCCTCTGGATGGTTTTGACATGATAACATTTAAACGCCACATCTCGTCTACCTGACCCGCCCGCAGGGGGACAGGCTGCTACCTGTTCCGTGAAGCTTTTTCACCACCTCCTTCTGTCTTTTTCCCCATTATGTCCATCACAATATATTCTCAGCGGCCCCGCGGGCCGGAAACGTATATTTTCATCAGGCAGAGACCGGTACAGGAGGTTCCCTGCTTGCCGGTATGATCCGACCGACTTCCCGCCGCCGGTATCATGAGAAATCCTTTCTGAAAGCCGCCCCGCGGCGGTGCTGAACTTTTTTCAGAAAAAAATTGAAACATATCTTGCAAACACCAAGTTGGGCATTATATTTAATATGTTCCCTGTTGTCAAGATATAGCAGCTAATTCCAGCGGTTAAGCCCACCATTCAGGTAAATTAATGGCATGTGCAACCGACAACTTTACCAGTTTATCCAATATGATCAACTAATATTATGAATATCCATTCAATTAATAGCTTACCCTTATTTCCGGCATCCGGACGGGGCAGGTTATTCTTGCGTAACCGCCCGGGATGGGTTACCCTGCAGATGGACCACAATCTTTACGTCGCTGCGCCGCTTTGTGGCACATGTTCCGTCTGTACTGTGGGCAGTTCCGGAACCACAGCACAGCGGCCGGCGTCACCTGAACAAGGGAGAGACGTATGGTGATCAACACCCATTGGGCCGACAACTATGTGGAAAAAAAGCAGGATGCCAAACAGGCCATCAAACAGATCCGTCCCGGACAGCGTGTGTTTATCGGGTCGTCCTGCGGGGAACCCCAGCACCTGGTCAAGGTTCTTTCCGAGACGTCCAGCGCCTTTACGGATGTGGAAATCGTCCGCCTCCTGTCCCTGGAACGGACGCCGCTCACCCTGATCGCAAACCGGACCCGGTCACAGAGTCTCAACCTCCGCTCCTTCTATCTCGGTTCCGCCCGCACCACCGGTCTTGCACCGAACAAGCGGTTTATCACGCCGATGAACCTGTCCGCCATTCCGCGCCTTTTCAAAAGCCGCCAGCTTCCCATCCATGTCGCCCTGATCCAGGTCACCCCACCCGATGATTTCGGCTGGATGAGTCTGGGGGTTTCCGTGGACATTACCCTGGCGGCGGCCATTTCGGCAGACCTGGTGATCGCGCAGGTCAACTCCAGAATGCCCCGCATTTTAGGCCAAAGTTTCATTCACGTCAATGATGTAGACGTGATTGTGGAGCATGAGGAGGATCTGCTCTCCATCGACCCGATGCCGGAGATGGAGGCGGCCAATACCATCGGTAAGCTCGTCTCCCGGCTGATCGATGACGGGGCCACCATCCAGATCGGACTGGGGGTCACCTCCCAGTCAACCCTGCTGGCCCTGTCAAACAGACAGGATCTGGGCATCCACACCCAGTTCATCACCGATGACATGATGCACCTGGTCTCCCGGGGGGTCATCACCAACCGGAAAAAGGGATACAATGACGGAAAGCTGGTGGCCAGCAGCGCCATCGGCACGGAAATGCTCTATGAATTTCTCCATGACAATCCCTCCATCGATTTCCGCCCCTCCGACTATGTCAACGATCCCGGCATCATCTCCCGGCACAACCGCATGGTGGCCATGAATGTGGCCATGGCCGTTGACCTGACCGGCCAGGTCGCTGCGGACGCCCTCTCCTACAACTACTTCACCGGTGTCAGCGGCATGACCGATTTCATGCGGGGCGCGGCCTACTCCGAAGGGGGCAAGTCGATCCTGATGCTCACCTCCACTTTCATGAAGGAACACAAAAGCCGGATCGTGCCCATGCTCAACGATACCGCCGTGGTCGTTCCCCGGGGGGATGTGCAGTATGTGGTCACCGAATACGGGGCCGTCAATCTCTTCGGCAAAAGCCTGCAGGAACGCGCCCTGGCCATGATCAGCATCGCCCATCCCGATTTCCGGGATGAACTGTTCCATCAAGCCAAGGAGATGAAACTTCTGGCAGAAGAACGGACCCTCACCGAATCGATCCACGGGGTCTATCCGGTGGAACTGGAAGAGACACGGGAAATCAACGGCATGACCGTGGCGATCCGGCCCTCCAAGCCGGTGGATGAACGGCGCATTCAGGAACACTTCTACAATCTGGACAAGGAAGATATCATTTCCCGCTTCTTTCATGAAAAGAACAGCTTTGTGCGGGACGATCTGGAGGAGATGCTGGAGGTCGACTACGTCAAGGATATGACCATTGTCGCGGTGGTGGGCGAATTCGGCTTCGGCAAGGTGATTGCCGTGGGAGAGTATCTCCTCAATCCGGCCAGCAACATGGCGGAGGTGGCCTTTACCGTCAACCGGGATTTCCAGAACAGGGGGCTCAGCAAAATCATCATCAGCAAGCTGGCCGAGGCTGCCAGAGACAAGGGAATCGCCGGTTTTTTCGCCTATACCTCCCCGTCGAACAAGCGCATGATCAAACTTTTCAAAACCCTTCCGTACACGGTCAAGACGGTTTTCGAGGACGACATGGTCCTGCTGAGCTGCCGGTTCGACGATCTGGCGGATGAATGACCCCCCTGTTTCATCACATGCGGAACATCAGTGGAAAGCGAAGGCAATTTACTGCGGAAATCCGGTTTTTAAGGAGAGACGATGACGACATACAGCGTGACCTTTCTGCCCCACGAAAAACAGATTGAAGTTGAAGACGGCGAGAACCTTCTCCGCGCGGCCATGGAGGCCGGCGTTCATATCAACGCCTCCTGCGGCGGCGAAGGCGTCTGCGGAAAATGCCGGGTGATCCTGGAGTCCGGTTCCGTGGAAGACGGCCTGTCGGAGCGGGTCAAGCCCGAAGACCGGGACAAGGGATACCGGCTGGCCTGCAAGGCCCGGGTCCGGGAGGATATCGTCGTGCGGGTTCCCGTTGAATCCGAGGTCGATACCCAGATTCTGAACCAGCCGGGTACCCCCCGCCGCACCGCCCATATCCGGTCCATCGACGTGAATGACCTGAAGCAGGAGGACCTCTTCATTCCGCCCATGGAGAAGATTTACCTGGAACTCCCGGCCCCCAACGCCCAGGACCATCTGCCGGATGTGACCCGCCTGGTCAGTTTTCTGAAACTGAACCACGGCAAGCACCGGCTGGTGGTGGATCTGTCGGTCATCCGGAAGATCCCCGACACCCTGCGGGAGGACGGTTTCCGGGTTACGGCGACACTGGCCCGTCCGGTGCGGGAAGACGGCCAGACCCATATCATCAACATCCAGCCCGGCGACAGCAGCAACCGGAACTACGCCATCGCCATCGACATCGGAACCACCACCGTCTATGGCGAACTGATCAATCTGAACACCGGCGAAGTACTCGCCTCCTACGGTGATTTCAACGGCCAGATCAGCTACGGGGAGGATGTCATCAGCCGTCTGGTGTATGCCGAAAAGCCGGGCGGTCTGGATAAACTGAACCAGATCGTGATCCAGACCATCAACAAGATCATCGACCGGGTCATCAGCCGCGCCTCGGTGGACTGCGACGAGGTCTCCAGCATCACCCTGGCCGGGAACACCACCATGACCCAGCTCTTTCTCAAGGTCAATCCCCGCTATATCCGCCGCTCTCCCTATGTGCCGGCCGCCACCATTTATCCGCCCATCCGGGCGCTGGATCTGGGAATCGATGTTCCGGATCATGTCCCTGCCCTGGTCTTTCCCCAGATTTCGAGCTATGTGGGCGGCGATATTGTGGCCGGTGTCATGGGCTCGGGTATGTACCGGACCGAAGAACTGACGCTGTTTCTGGATATTGGAACCAACGCCGAAGTGGTGGTCGGCAACAGGGACTGGTTCGCCTGCGCCGCCTGTTCCGCCGGGCCCGCCCTGGAAGGCGGAGGCGTCGAGTTCGGCATG
>JBEPXL010000009.1:14850-21437 GCA_041641935.1 Desulfobacteraceae bacterium
ATCTGCGGTTCGGGCCTCATCAACATCGCCGCCAGCTTTTTCGAGGCCGGTGTCATCGACAACAGCGGGAAATTCAACCGGAATCTCGATACCCCGCGTATCCGGGACCGGGACGGTGTGTGGGAGTATGTGCTGGCCTGGCAGGATGCGACCCAGATCGACCGCGATCTGGTGATCACGGAGATCGATATTGAAAATCTGATCCGGGCCAAGGGCGCGATTTACAGCGGCTGTCAGACGCTGCTGGAAGAGGTGGGACTTTCCATGAGTGATCTGGACCGGATTTATCTGGCCGGTGGTTTCGGCAGCTATGTGGATCTGGGCAAAGCGATGGTGATCGGGCTGCTGCCGGAAATGGACCCTTCCAAAATCACCTTTTTCGGGAATGCCTCACTGATGGGGGCGCGGATGAGCGCCCTGAGCAATCATATCCGCCGGGATGTGGTGGCGGTAACGGAGAAGATGACCAATTTCGAACTCTCGGAGACGCCTTCCTACATGGACCATTATGTGGCGTCGCTGTTTCTGCCCCATACGGATCTGGAAAATTTTCCGAAGCTCAAGGCGCGCCTGGATGCGCGGAAGGCGAGGCAGTAGATTTTTCTGTGCGGGCATCCGGTGATGAATGCCGGATGCCTGCCGCACGTCTTTTTTCTGACAGAATCGTATCAGCCGGACTCTGCTTAGAACCTGTCCGGTAAACTCACTCCCGCAAACAAGGTTTTTCGACCTGTTGTATGGTCGGAAAACATGCTGTCCAGCGCTTGACGGATTGCTCTGTACGTTCTTTCAACATCGCACATTTTCACCTCTATAATTTTGAAGTTATTGATGTTGTAAATAATCATAGCATGAACACGGGTGGGAGCCGAAAGTGAAGGGTAGTGAACCGAGTTTTCCGGGAGCGCTTCACTTCGAGACCCGGGCCAGGAAAGATCCTGCCGAGGCCGGCTCCCGACTACGCCTCAACGCGCCTTAAAATTCTCCTTGACAGTGGAACCTTAATTTGTTTATGTAGGGCCTCGTTTTTCGGATAGACAAAAAAAGTTTACATCTTAACAGAATTCAAGGAGAAGCAAATGCCCCGAGCCGTTACCTTCCGATTCACTCTTGCTCTTGCCCTCACCGCCCTGAGCCTTCCGTCCCTCATGGCAGAGGCCGCCGATCTGGTCCTTTATTCCTCCCGGAAGGCGCATCTGATCGAACCGCTGGTGGAAGCCTATGAAGCTAAAACCGGCCTGGATATCGCGTTTACCACCGACAAGGCCGCCCCGCTGATCGCCCGTCTCGAAGCCGAGGGCGAGCATACCCCCGCCGACATGCTGATTACCGTGGACGCGGGCAATCTCTGGAGCGCGGCCCGCAAGGGCGTCCTCTCTCCGGTGGACTCTCCGGTCCTGGAAAAAAACGTTCCCGAACACCTTCAGGATCCCGAGAACCGCTGGTTCGGCCTTTCCCTGCGGGCCCGGACCATCGTCTACAACACGGATCAGGTGGACCCGGCGAAGCTGTCCACCTATGGGGCACTGGGCGATCCCGCCTGGAAGGGCAAGCTCCTCCTGCGCACCTCCAAGAAAGTCTACAATCAGTCTCTGGTCGCCGCGCTCATCGCCGAGCACGGCGAGGAAAAGGCCGAGGAAATCGTGCGTTCCTGGGTGGCCAATCTTGCCGCGCCGCCCTTTTCCAGCGACACCAAGGTCATCGAGGCCGTGGAGGCCGGCGTCGGCGCCATGGGAGTGGTCAACACCTATTATTTCGGCCGATACATGGCCAAGAATCCTGACGCTCCCCTGGCGATTTTCTGGCCCAACCAGGAGAGCACCGGCGTCCACGTCAATGTTTCCGGCGCGGGCGTTGTTCGGCACGCCCCCCACCGTAAAGCCGCCGTCGCCTTTCTGGAATGGCTTTCCTCGCCCGAGGCCCAAAATATGTTCGCCGACGCCAACAAGGAGTATCCAGTGAACCCCGCCGTGGACCCCAGCACCGAAGTCGCCGCCTGGGGCGATTTCACGGCGGACCCTGTCAACGTGGCCGTCTTCGGGGAAAAGCAGGCGGACGCCATTCAATTGATGGACCGCGCTGGATATAAATAAACGATGTCGTCCAACACGGGCGTCGCGGCGTCGGCGGTGGACGCCGCCGACGCCTCTCGTCTCCGCCGCGCCCGGGTCTTTACGGCGCGGCGATTCATTTCCGGAATTATCGCTCTACCGACGGCCTGCGCCCTGGTGGTGATTCTGGGGGCCTTTTTGACGCCGGCTCCGGAAATTTGGGGGCACATGCTGGAACATGTACTTCCGGACGTGACCCGCAACACCCTGCTGCTGGTCCTGGGGGTGGCCGTTTCGACGACCCTCCTCGGCGTGGGGCTGGGCTGGCTCACGGGTGGATGTGATTTTCCGGGCCGCCGTTTTTTCGCCTGGGCGCTCATGCTGCCAATGGCCATGCCCGCCTATGTCATGGCCTTCGTGTCCCTGGGCCTTTTCGACGTTCTGGGCCCCGTTCAGTCGGCTCTCCGCGCCCTGAACCCGGCTCTCCCCCGCTGGGTTCCTGATATGCGCTCCACCGGCGGCGTCATCACGGTCATCTCCTTGACCCTGTACCCCTACGTCTACCTGTTCGCCCGGGGGGCGTTTCTGACCCAGGGCGCGGCGGCTGTGGACGCAGCCCGCATTCTGGGGGATTCTCCGAGCCGGGCCTTTTTCCGGGTGGCGCTTCCCATGGCTCGTCCATGGATCGCCGCCGGGCTGCTTTTGGTGATCATGGAGACCCTGGCCGATTTCGGAGCTGTCTCCATTTTCAATTACGACACTTTCACCACAGCCATCTACAAAGCCTGGTACGGCTTTTTTTCTCTGGAGGCCGCGGCCCAGTTTGCCTCCCTGCTCGTGATCGTGGCCCTGGTTGTTCATGGGCTGGAGCGCTTTTCCCGCGCCCGCATGCGGTTCACCCAGGCGGGGCGGTCGGGAGAGGCCGGGCGCGTCCGTCTCGCCGGGTGGCGCGCCTGGAGCGGCACTTTTTCGTGCGCCCTGGTGTTTTTCATCGCTTTCGTGGCGCCGACCCTCCAGCTTGTCGCCTGGTCGGCGGAGGCGTTTCGGCTGGAGTTCGACGGGCGATACGCATGGCTTTTATTGCGCTCCCTGACCCTGGCGGGGTTAGCGACCATCGTCATCTGTTTCGCCGCCCTGGCCTTGGCCTACGTCCGGCGCGGAAACCGGGACCGGACCACCGCCATCGCCACCCGGATTGCTACGCTGGGCTACGCCCTCCCCGGCACCGTGCTGGCGGTAGGCGTCTACATTCCGGCCGCCTTTCTGGACAATCTGCTAATGGACGCCGCCGGGCGCCTGGGGCTGACCATGGGGCCTTTGCTCACCGGCACGGCGGCCCTGATGATCCTCGCCTATTTGATCCGTTTCATGGCCGTAGGATTCGGGGCCGTGGACGCGGGGCTCACGCGGATCACCGGCAGCGTGGACGAGGCGGCGAGACTCCTGGGCGCCCGGGGAGCGCGGCTGCTGTTGCGGGTGCATGCGCCCATGCTACGCCGAGCCCTTCTCACGGCCGCCATCCTGGTTTTCGTGGACGTGCTGAAGGAAATGCCCATGACCCTCATGACGCGACCCTTCGGCTGGGATACGCTGCCCGTAAAAATTTTTGAACTGACCAGCGAGGGCGAATGGGAGCGCGCCGCCCTGCCAGCCCTCTCGCTGGTTCTGGCGGGTCTGGTTCCCGTGATGTTACTGATCCGAAACACCGAACAGGAACCGGCTTCCGGAAGGAAGGGGGGGTGATGATATTGGTAAATAATCCGGAGATGGAGAACGGATGCCGCGCACCCCGTCCATTTCTATCTCTGGCGTCCAATCGGGACAAAAAAATATTCGCATCCCGGCGGGGGCCATTTTTTTCGGAGATGAAATGGACATGAAGAAAGCCTTGCTTTCCCTCAGGGGCGTCAAAAAAAATTACGGAGACGCGCAGGTGCTGCGCAGCGCCGGTTTTGATCTGCACTCCGGCGAAATCGGCTGCCTGCTGGGCCCCAGCGGCTGCGGCAAAACCACCCTGCTGCGCTGCATTGCCGGCTTCGAGACTGTGGACGGCGGGGAAATCCTCATGGCCGACGAAATCGTGGCCTCGGCCACCCTCCATCAATCGCCCGAAATGCGAGGCTTGGGCATGGTCTTTCAGGATTATGCGCTGTTTCCCCATCTTTCCGTAACCGGCAATGTGGCCTTTGGCCTCCAGAAGCTGCCCAAACGGGAAGTTCGGGAACGGGTGGGCGATCTTTTAGGCTTGGTGGGTCTCGCCAATCACGCGCGGAAGTTTCCCCACGAGCTTTCCGGCGGTCAGCAGCAGCGGGTGGCCCTGGCCCGCGCCCTGGCGCCGGAGCCCAAACTTTTGCTGCTGGACGAGCCCTTTTCCAACCTGGACATGGCCCTGCGCGAACGACTGTCCGCCGAGGTTCGGGACATCCTGCTCAAACGCGGGGCCACGGCCGTCATGGTCACCCACAGCCGGCAGGAGGCCTTCGCCATGGCGGACAAAGTGGGCGTAATGGAGGGAGGGCGGATTCGCCAGTGGGGAACACCCGGAGAAATATATCACGCACCGGCCGACCGGTTTACCGCCTCCTTCGCGGGCGAAGGGGTCCTGTTGCGCGGCCGGATCACTGTCGGGGGCGGCGTTTCCTGCGCCCTGGGAGATCTGGGGGAGGAACTGCCCGGACGGGAACATGGTCTGCCTCCCGCCACACCGGTTGACGTGCTGATCCGTCCCGAAGACCTCGTTCCGGACCAGCCGGACGCCGGGGTTTTCGGCGTCATTCTGGCCAAAGCCTTTCGTGGCCCGGAATTCCTGTACACCCTCCAGCTTTCCTCCGGGGAACAGGTCCAGGCCATCGCCTCCAGCCATCGGGATATGCCCCTGGGGAGCCAGGTGGGGGTGGAGCCCCGCCTCCGTGAACTGGTGGTCTATCCCGCCGAACCGGCCAGTTGCGGGGGGGTTCTGGCGGACGCACTGGAGCGTGGCTGTGACGTGACGCCGTAAAGGGCGCTACAATCCCTTGATGAATGCCGGATGCCTGCTGTATCATTTCCCTGCCCGACAGCCGCGTTCCCCTGCAGCAACAATGCTCACCCGCGTTTTTTCGCTCAACCGGGCGTCATTGAGCAAAAACCAGAGCAAAACCTGTGTATCCAGCAGGAAATTCATGGCATGTATGTTTTGAAATCTTCCAGATGCTCATCATCTTCAGCCAGAACCTGAAGTATCCCTTTGGCGCTTCCGGGCTTTCTGTTTTCCGGCATCGGGTTCCGGGGAACCTGTCTGTAAATTTCAATTTCCGGAACAATATTTTTCGTGCCGCTTTTCCGTTTATTCGCCAAGTATTTCCTGGCCTTTCAAACAATTACCCCACTGCGACCATCATCAGACCGATACACATAATCCCCACCCCGGCAAGTTTCGGCGGGTACGGCGTTTCCTTCAGAACAAGAATTCCCAGCATTGCGCCCAGTGGAATGCTGATCTGGCGGAAAGCGACCACATAGGTGACATTACTGGCGAACGCCAGTGACACAAGTACGATAAGATAGGTCAGATGGATGACCACGCCCGCGACAGCCGCATGGACAATGTTGTTCCGGAGTACCCTGCCCAGGTCGGAACGTCCCTTTCGACGCAGCACAGCAAAGAGAAACAGCCACAGGGCGGAGGCAAGCGCCTCCAGGCAGGTGTAGAGAATCGTCAGCCGGGTATTGCCGATCATCATGTCTGTATCTGTCCGGAGCTGGTGCAGGGCTTCGTCATCGATGACGGAGTATCCGGCAACCCCTGCCGCCGCCAGCAGTGCCAGCCCGCAGGTGGGGTTCAGGTAGTTTTTCAGGTGGAAATCCGTAAAGCGCCGGAGCGGAATCAGGAAGCAGCCGGATACAACCAGGAAGATTCCGGCCGCAAGGAGCCGGGATATCTGTTCTCCCCGTCCGAGGATCATGGTTACGATGAATACGAGAATTACGGGAACGGATCGGGAGATGGGATAGGCAATGGAGATGTCTCCGGCGCGGTAGGCCCCGGCAAGGGCGGTGTAATAGAGCGCCTGAAATAAGCCGGTGATCAGGAGGAGTATCCGGAGATGCGGGGAAATCTGCAGGAGTGTGCCGCTGTACAGGACAAGTGAAGGGGAAAGGAGTAAAGCGCCTGCCAGAGATGCGACAAGGAAGAAGGAAGCCGAGGAGTTCCGGTGTTTGCTGAGGAGATTCCAGCCGGCGTGCAGGAAGGCGGAGAGGAGGACGAGGGCGATGGCGAGTGGTGACATGGTTTTCTTTTTCCGGACGGCTCAGACCTGGTTCTTATTTTTGTCTCCCCGGAGACGATTGCTCCTTCCAGGAAATATGATCTTTTCAGGATGCAGAATGATTTCTGCATTTTAACTGTACCATCCTACCCCCACAGCAACCGTTCCGACTGTCCCAGCAGATAGCACAGGATATGCGCCGGAATCTTCAAAAATGTCGTATCCATTCCCTTCAATCGGGTGACAGCAAAATCAACCTCCCGCTGGGTCAACAGATATCCCTGTTTTG
>JBEPXL010000010.1:0-20902 GCA_041641935.1 Desulfobacteraceae bacterium
GGTGTCCACACAGACGATCAGATCGGAACCGCTGCAATCCTGGTCAATGCCGTCATCGGCAATTTCCTCCGCACCGGGATAAATCGTGGCGTCATTGTCATTACAATCCACCGGTGTGCTGCACTCGGGGTCCGGTGAAATCCCATCTCCGTCAGCATCCACGCAGACGGCTTCCGCGGCGGTAAGATACGCCAGCATACCGCCGTTTTTGCTTCCGGCATTGGACAGTTTGAGGCTTGCATCATACAGTGGTGTGGTTCCGGGTTCATCGAAGACCACAAGCGCGTCCGTGGTTTTTCCCGCTGCCAGTTCAAAACCATACTGTTCCTTTGTATACAGATAGGGGATTCCGTCCTCGGCGATCAGGGTCATATACTTGCCGAGGAGCTGGGGAATATGGGTTTCAGCGCCGGCATTGAAAATCCGGAGCAGAACTGTATCACCGACCGTCAGCGGAGTGGCTCCGTTGAGCGGGTCCAGTCCCGTGGCGGGATAAGCCATTCCATTGATGAGAAAATAGGCCGGATGACGGAACATGCTGCTGGTGATGGCGCGTCCCTGGCCGTAATTGTCATTTGCAATGGCGTCGTGAATCACCGGGTCGATTTCGCTGAAGACCACATTGACAACCTGGTCGTAGAACATCCCCGGGTAGGCTTCCTGATTTTCGCCGGTATCCCGGATCACCGGGGCGTAGAGTCCCATCTGAATCTGCTTGGCCGGGTTGGTTCCGCTGGTCAGCAGGAACGAACCGGGCTTCAGTCCGCTCCACTCATAGGTTCCGGTCGACTGCGCAGGCGTCTCATGAGAGAAGGAGCGGATGCGGGCCTGATAATTCCCCGTGGCGCGTGCGCCGGTGGATTCATCATCCCAGACGGGTCCGCCGTTGTTGGTCATCATCTGGCCGACAATGTTGAGGGAGATCATCTCGGAAAGGTTGTTTTTCAGGCGGATGACAAGGTTCGCATCATCAAAGGGAATTTCCAGAACCGGTCCGGGAACCGTAATCTGGTAATCATCTGTCGTATTGAAATCCCCGTCCTGGTCGAGGCCGAAACCCCAGACGGGAATTTCCTGCCCGTCGGGCATGATAATGGTCGTTTCCTCTGCGACGAGGGCAAATTCCCCGGCCGATACCGTTCCCGCCGTGAGAAGCGAGAAAAGCAGGACGGCCAGTATCCCTCTGAAACAAATAATTGATTGGGTATGCATGCTTTTCTTCCTTTCTTACGGCAATGGAACGTCAGGATGTTCGACGATCATGAAGGTTACCAGTCCACCGGGCCAAATGTCGTTGCTGGTCAGTTCTTTTTCGGTGTGGGAATGCCACATGTAGAAATAGCCTGCGTTGGCGTTGAGTCCCGGATCACCCGGCGGCAGATCACCGCCGCCGCCCAGGAAGGGGCTGCCGCTGTAGAACTGGCCGAAGGTAAGAACATCCCTGGGAGGAATGACCACCGGAAACGGAACGCCGTGATCTTCTGCATCTTCATAGGGCTGCATCGGATCACCCGGCGCATGGCCGTAGATATCCCAGCCGAGTCCCTGGCCGGTCCAGGTCCAGATCATGTCGGCGGTCTGCCCGGGGGCCGATTTGATGGTTGTGGCATGCCACGCCAGATCCGGTCCGCTTCCATTCCCGCTGGACAGCATCCGGCCATCGATGGCAATGGTTTCAAAATCATTTCCGTGGTAATGCATGGGATGCTGGTCCACTCCCGCACCGATCATCCTGATCAGCACCTTGTCGCCGGGATGCATCCGCGGCTGGCAGTTGTAGGGCTGGGTCGGCATCCAGGGCAGAAATGAATCGGCCATCAGGTCGGGAAAATTCCGGCCGTTGATAAACCAGTTGGTGGCAAAGTAGTCGGTGGTGTCGATCTGGCCCCATTTCCCCTGTGCAACCAGACCGTGAATGACCGGATCCATTTCCGTGAGCAGGTACAGAAACTCCCTGTCAAACTGTGTATCCGCGTGATTGTAGGCATACTGATCCCCCATTGCAGGCCGCACGATAATGGCCCCGACCAGACCCATTTCCACCTGAAGATCCGGACGGCTTCCACTTCTGTACAGATAGGTGCCCGGTTCCGTGGCGGTAAACTGATAGCTTACGCTCCCGTTGGTGGGCGCTTCCCGCGTCAGCAGCCCCGAAACGCCGCCGGAAGCCGTTGCATTATGTCCCGGGAAAACAATGGATGTATTTCCCGCCTGGGAGGGAAGATTGTTGGTCAGGTTGATGGTGATGGTATCGCCCTGGTTGATGATCAGGGTGGGCCCGGGATACTGCCCGAAGGAACTTCCCTCTGCGGCATAGAGCCACATCAGGATGCTGTCTCCGTCCGATGTGACAATATATCCGGGTTTTGCCGTAAAATTGAATGTGGTTCCCGTGATTCCGTCGATGGCGCCACAGGCGGTTCCCCACATCAGGAAAATCACCGCGACGGCCGTCCAAAGGGATTTTGGTCGAAATACATATTTCATTACACTCATATTCGCCTCCTGCGATGATTTCGGTTAATTCAGGACGATTTCCGTCATGATGCCGCCACGTTCCTGGGAACCGTTCGACAGATCGGCCAGGTTTGTGGTGTACAGAATATAGGTTCCGGCAGATACGCCGCTGGTATCGAGGATGACATCAAAGTGCTGCCCCCCGCCCACATTCAGCACATTGACGGTCATGGAAGTGTTCAGTCCGGTCGGTCCGCGCAGAAGAGCAGCGCCCCGGCCCACCACCTTCATGGGAACCCCCAGCGTCGTGGTGATGGCGTACTGGTGGGTTGTGGATACATTGGATACCCGGAGCAGAATACGGTCCCCCGCATCTGCTTCGATGAGTGTATTCACCGTCTGGGCGTCAAAGTTCTCCGCAGCACCGAACGCCGTCGCGTTGTTGGTAATCGGATTCGGGTTGATGGTGTCGGGATAGCCCCGACCGTTGATCATGGGATAGTCGTCATACATGTCGGCAAAGGGAAGCGGCTGCACCGCGATATGCTGGTCATGAAATTCGCTGTCGAATGCGGTCAGCTGCAGGGGGTATTCCACATCATATCCGGTGGAGCCGTCTCCGTCATTGTAGGCGAATTTCGAAAAACCGCCAACCGTTCCCTGCTGATCCTGCCGGGGATAGACCCACAGATTGCCGATCATGCCCATCTGCATATGCTCGGCGGCCTCGACGTGGCAGTGATAGAAGAACGTCCCCGGAACCTCGGCTTTGTAGTAATAGGTAAAGCTGGCGCCCATATTGGCCGTGGGGGAAGGTTCGGGCAGCCCGTCAAAGATCGGTGCCGCATTGGGAAACCCGTGCCAGTGGACGGAATGGGGATCGAACAGATCCGGTCGCATCACCATTCCGACATTTGTCATCGTAAGGTAAAGCTCCTGTCCTTCTCTCAGCGTAATCCGGGGAGCGGGCAGAGTTGCCTTCAAAGCCGTTTCGGAAACGACGTTCTCCTCCGGCATGCCCAGCGGAACCAGACCAAAACTGAACGTATACTGATCCTTTCCGTCGGCCATTTTCGCAAAACCATCGCCGCCGCTGATGTGCATGCAGACAATGTCATTGGCGGGATCACCGTCGCCGTCCGCGTCTATGCCGTCGGTGTCTTCCGGACATTGAACATAAATCGAGGCGGAACACGGCAGAGCTGCGATACCGAGTGCAATCAGTAACAACAGCAGAATTTTTACTGCCTGGATGAAACATGGTGGACGCATAGCTGCTCCTTTCCTGGTTTTATGTTGAAATCTCCCGGTCGCAGGACAACCTGCAACCGGGAGACATCAGTAGTTACTGGATCACTGTCAACTGCATTTCAGCAACACCGCCATCAGAACTGCTCACACGAACCATGGTCGGTACACTGCCGTTGAAGGGATAGACGTTTTTCACTTCGATCTTATAAACGCCGCCTGAATACTGCATAACACCCAACTGCAGCGGATTGGTCCCGTCATAGAGCACATACGCTGTCAGCGTAGCGCCGGGAGACGCCGAGGAGGTGGCGCGGATTTCCACTTCATAGTTACTGGTCTGGTCCCACTGGGCCTCCGTTACCGTGACCGTATCCGCCACCGCAGCCAGTTCGTCCGCACCAATATCCGAGGTTTCACCGGGACGGTCCTCATCATCGTAATCGACAGCAAGGAAAGAAACACCGGTCCGGTCAATCGCTGCATCGATGGCCGCAGAACCTTCGCCGATGTGGTAATCCCCCACCGGTGACAAAGGCCAGAAGCGAACGTCGATAAAGTTTCCGCCTTCATCAAGGGCAGCAGCGGTTGCGATGGGCGTCGTGTTCTCCGGTACGGCCGCCAGGGTCGAGTCACCGTTGAAGTAAGAACCCAGGAAGGCGGGATCACCGCTGACATTGGAAGCGGCGTAGCCGGTGGTGTCCGTCAGGAGGCAGTAGAACGGCGCCTGCTGACCGGTCGTTCCCAGAACCGCCAGATCCCAGTAGTCCGGGTTTGCGGGATCGGGAACCAGAGCGCCGATGGGATCACCGGTAACCTGGCTGACACCGGCGTTGGAATCCCAGTAGAAGGACCGGTTCTGATAGATTATGTTGTTGACCAGCCGGGGCCGGGAAAAGGACTGGTATTCCGGTCCGTTCTGGCCTGCATTGAGGATGATGTCCGCCAGCGCAGGGGAATGGGATCGGGATACAAGACCTGCCGGCTGGGGTTCGGAGAAGTTCAGATTGCCGATGAAGGCATCCGCAGCCGTCGCTGAACTGTCGTTGTGCGCAATGGTATTGTGCAGTATGCGGGTCCAGGGTGCATCTGAAAGCGCGACTCCGCCGCCCGCCAGTCCTGAAACATTGTTGACGATTATATTGTTGAACAGGTCAATCCGATGCCAGCCGGAGGTATCCGCCGCACTTTCCGCGACATCCTGGCCGTTGACCCGGGCCAGATAAACACCGCCGCCGTCGCCGGCGCCCGCCAGGTTCCCCTGGATCCGGTTGCCTTCGATGATCACAGTCCCGGAACCCGGCGTCAGGAGACCGTCCAGCGCCTCGCCGGTGATGGCGATACCGCCGCCCGCACATTCCACGGCCGGCTGCTGGTTGAATGCCTGGTTGAACAGTATCCGGTTGTCCGTGATCCTGCCGTTGGGGCTCAGCCCGATATGGCCGATGCCTGCACCGACACCCAGTGTAAAGTTACCGCAGATGTAGTTTTCTTCGACACGGTAACCGTTGGCGCCGGTGTAGATCGCGATACCGCCTGCACCGCCCTGGCGTCCGCCGTTCTCGGAGATGTGGTTGTTATGGATCTCCATGAGCCGGTTCCAGGATTCCACAGGACCTTCCCCCAGTGCCGGATGGCCGATGCGGATACCGCCCGCGTAGAGACCGGCGTTGCTGTAAACCTTGTTGTTGGCGATCTTGAGGCTTCTGGCATAGCCGTTGACCACGATGCCGCCGCCGATGTCGGAACCGGTGATGCCGATGCCGTCAATCCGGGCATCCGGAACTGTGTCATTGGGATTGCCCCAGAACGGGACACCATTGTTGCGGGCCTTGCCGAGCACCATGATTCCCGGTCCCTCGGCAGTATCCAGAAGCCCCGGCTCATTGTTCTGCGGATCGAAAGCGATGTTCTGATCCGGCAGCAGGGACACCTGGCCGGTATTGATGAGATTGGTCAGCTTGTTACGCCACAGTTGCAGCTTTTCACCCGGCGATTTGACGGCGTTGATCAGAACAGACGGAGCGCCCGCGCCCTGCAGTTGAACCTCTTTCCAGAGGATGACCAGTTCCTCGTAGGTGCCGGCGGGGATCAGGATCAGATCACCGTTGTTAGCGCCGTCAATGGCAGCCTGGATAGAGCCGCTGGGGTTCACCTGGCGGACCTGTCCCGCGATGGGGCCGACTGTCACAGTGATGCCCATGATCGTGGACGCATCGGTATCACCGCGAACCACTGTGAGCTGATAACTGCCTGGTGCCATCGTATCGGGGACTGTGGCTTCGATAACCCCGGAAGACCAGTCCACTTCGGCTTCTTCCAGTTGCTGATCGCCCAGAAAAACCCTGCCCTCGGTCTGGCCGAAACCGTAGTCCCGCGTAATCCGCACCGGTGTACCTGCAGGATTGACCACTTCCGTCGGGCCCATGGCGGTGATCTGGAAGGTATTCCCGGCCTGTGCGACATATGGGCCATTGTATGAACCGGAGGTCACTGTCCGGATCACCGGAGTACCGTCCGGGAACTCGCAGTCCAGCGGGGCCTGGTTCTGGCCCGCGAAGGCGGCGATGGGTTCCACCGGGGTGTCGAGATAGGTGGTCGAACCCGGCATGTACTGAAAGGTGTAGCAGAAGGTCGTGTACTGGCGCTGAAAGTAGGGATCGGTCATGCTCTGGCCCGGATTGTTCGGATCAGCGACAGGGCCGGGATCATTCATGCAGGCGATCATCATGTTGGGCCCCATGCCGCTCGGGCTGGGAAGATTGGTCGTGTAGGTGGAGGGAACCAGCGCGTTGTACTGACCCCACTGGTCGGAGTAGACCCGCATGATTTCGCGGCCTGTGTAGTCCTTGAAGGAGACCGGCACATTGGGCAGTGCGAACTTTTCACCGAAGTTGGGATTGTTCGGATCGAACTCATTGGCCAGATCGTTCAGGATCATGCCCTTGACGTGGGCCGCAACGGGTACGTCGGTGAACATGAAAAATTCCGCCGCAGCATTTTTACCGGTGGCAACGATAACCTGTTTCCGGTCGCAGTCCGGCATGAAGTCGCCGGCCAGCGGAGCGGGTTCGCCCGGGAACAGGGTCAGCATATCCTCGACTTGATAGTCATCGCCGACACAGAGAGGCGGATCCGCCAGTTCACCCGGCTTGTAATCTTCACCGAAATCCACGTTCCTGTCGTGTGATCGTACGATACTGTAGTGGGGCGGAGGAACGGCTTCCACAATATACGTGCCATCGGGAATGTCGCCAAAGGCATATCCGCCGTCAAAGACACCCGGACGCACCTGGTTGAAATTCCGCAGACCGTCGTAGCAGCGTCCATTGTTGTAGAAAGTATCGGACGGATCGCCCGGGCAGTCTGTTGGCTGGCTGTCATCCCAGGAATCGGTCCAGGTGACCTGAACAGCGGCGCCCATATCGAAGGCGTCGTTGCTGTTGTAGTCGGTATCCTCCGGTCCGGGAACCCCGGTATACGCAGGATTCGGATCACCGTTTTCCAGAAACTCGAAATCCGGCGCGAACTGGAAGGGGAAGTTATCCACGTCAGCCATCTGACCGGCGGTCAGGGTCGCGCCCTGCTCATAGATCGTAATGTTGGAGAAAACGCTCTCCGCGTCGGGATTCGTTACGTCATGGTCATTGGCGAAAACCAGGAAATCAAAATCACCGGTCATGTACTGTCCTACCGGAATCGTAAAGTGCTGAACGCCTGTTCCGCTGTAGGAAAAATCCTGGATTCCCCAGTTCTGCGATCCGTAGATTTTGAACACCTGGATGGGTTCATTGTTTACATTGTCATCATTATCAAAACCGATGCCATGTATTTCACCTTCAGCCCCGCTCATGAAATCGAACTCCAGCATGGTATCCGGCGTGACGGTGTAAGGGAGGGCGACTTTCTTCCAGCCGTTTCCGATGATACTGAGCGTCGCGCCGCCGTCCAGTACAGCGACGTCAGGATTTTCGTCCTGAGTTCCACCGTAGGACAGGAGATCCTGTTCATTGAAGACGTAGGATTCCACCGTGCCGTCGATGACGCCGTCGCTGTCCGTGTCGGGATACAGGTTAACCTGAACCCGGGGAAGGCCCGGCTGCCAGACCTCGCCGAAATTGTACCGGGGATCGTTCTCGGCGCGGGTGATATCATAAAAAACGATACCGGAGACACCGCCGTTGGTTCCCTTCTGCAGGTGAGAACCAAGTCCCCAGTTGATGACGTTGGTCTGTCCCAGGAAAACCTGCATGGCTTGCGTCAGGACTTCGCCGGTTTCGACGCGGTACGGTTCGTTGTTGTTTTCGGGCTGAAGCTGCGGGGTCAGGCGTCCGTAGCCGGGGAAGGAGGTGTCGTTGGTGTCCACGAAGCCGCCGGCATCCGCCACCACCGTCGCGCCGGTGGAATAGAACCCCTGGCCGGGCAGCGCGAGTTCGGCCACCAGCCAGTTGAAGAAGGGAAACACTTCCGGTAAGGCGTAGTCGCCGCCGGAACCCGTTCCCGCCGCGTTATAGACGGTGCCGTCCCGCCAGCGCAAGACGACGGATTGGCCTGAAAGCCCCGGTTCACCCGGGTCCATGAAGCCGTCTTCATCCACATCATAAAAAACATTCCCCATGAGGCGGCCGAACCAGTCGAAGACACCCACCGGACCCAGATCGCAGGGACCGCCGCTGGGGCCGCAGGTGCCGTTGGAATTCACGGTGACGCCGAGGGAGGCAAACACTATATCCAGGTTGTTGTCCCAGACGACGAGCTGGTAGTTCCCGGGCGGTACGCCGGGGATCGTGAATTCGCTGTCACCGGTAGTCGGCGCTGCATAAATGGCCTCCCGGGTAGCCATGTCGTTCAGCCCGACCCAGGCATCCGGAAAGACCGCGCCGTTGTGAAACGTGTAATCCGGCGGACGGGAGTTGTGGATGCTTCTCACCTGTCCGGAAATTGTAGCGGAACCACCGGCGGGAATGGAGTTGAAAGGTTGAATGAAGCCAAATTCAACATGGTGGCCGGCCGGACCGAACTCAGTGAAATATGGAGGTTCGTTGGCCTTGACCCAGGCGTCGATGGTCTTCGTACCCTCGATGGTGGCTGTCTGAATCCAGTTGGATCCGATGGGCGCCGAAACCCGCAGACCGTATTTCCCCGGCGGCAGGTTTTTAATGAGGGCCAGGCCGTTGGCATCGGTAAAAATTGTTCCGGTTCCGTTTTGCAGGATATTTCCGTCAGCATCGTAAGTCGTTCCCAGCATATTACCGAAGGCATCCTGAAGTACCTGACCGCCTGCCGCGCCGTAGCGTCCGGCCGGTTCCTCAACAATAATGGAGAATCCACCCAGTCCGGTTTCCTGCGGAAGGTCGGGGGCGTTGTTCAGGGGATTGTTGTCGTGGAACACATACACGGAAATCTGGGCGGTGGGGGTCGGGAGAGCGTTCAGCGTTACCGTCACCGTGTTTTCTCCCGGGGCGATTCCCGCTCCGCCCAGTGCGTATGTACCGGGCTCTTTGGGCAGCACTGAAACAAAATAGTGCTTTCCCGCGTCGGGAACCAGGATATTCCCGGCGTCGTTTTCATCACCACTGCCCACCACCGGCATATAGCTGCGGTGGAAGTTAAGACTGAGGGCGTCGGTTCCCTCATCCACACCGAGTGCGGGATGGAAGGTGGCATCCTCTTCCAGCAACCAGCGGAAACCAGTGCCGATGGCCTGGCCGCCGGGTCCGACCACATTCAGCGATACGTTTTTCGGCGCAGATACGGCGGGCATTGCCGTCGCCATCACGCATACCAGGGTGATGAACGCCAGAAACAGATTCGCAGTCTTCATCCGGGAAGGCTGCTTATTCCTTTTTTTCATAGCTCTCTCCTTGCTCTTTTGATGTTTTTGATAATGCATTGGATATATAGAGTTTTAAACCAAATCTGGTGGACCGTTCTTCTGCCCGGCGGGAAGATAAAAAAAAGCCGGACGCCCCTTTTCAGGCAGCCCGGCTTTCTTATTACGTAAGAACCGTTGCTTTCCGCCCCCGCTTCACAGTGGGTTTGGCTTTTTCCAAGGTCTGTTACACTATGTTTGGGTTGTGCAGGAAAAACTTACTTCAAGATTACAATTTTCTCCATCACCGTACTGGATTCCCGCTCCGCTGCTTGCCGTATTTTGTAGGCGCTGTCTCTGATTACCCCGTAAATCAGAAGACAGACATCATCATCGAGCATTTTTTCAGATTGATGTACCAACTCGAGCATCTCATCAGCCAGTTCTAGTGCGTCTCGTATACATGTAAGACATTTCTTGCTCATTAATTATCCTTTTCCTGTTGGTTTCATAGCTTATCAATTTTCATGCCAGCAAACAGGAAACGAATCAGAAGTATATTTTTTATTTCAATTTCAACAAGATAAAACAGATATAAATTTCAAGGCAATCCTTCCCTTCCCTGTGACACACAGAAACCGGATCATATGAAATGGGTTCAGTTCCTGAAACACATCTTTTAAGCATCCTGATTTACTATATTTTTTATCTAATGTGTCTCATGTAACACAAGGGGGCAATCCCCCGGATCATCAGGGAGCAGCAATGAACCAGGGCATCCTCTTTCCATGAATAAAAAATAGATAAAAACCAGATAGTTAAATTTAGAATTATCTTGGTGCGAAAATGAATCAAATCGGGCAGACAGTGTGTGTCACCCTGTGGGACACCGGGACACCGGGACACAAAGAATTGTTAGAGAAATGTTAAAGAGTAAAATTCAGAAACAACTAATTCGGGATTTAAAGCTGTAAACATTCTCGACATGTTGCTCTGGTAGTTTCTCACATTCTCAATTGCAGCCAAAAATTTCATCACATTGATAAAAAAGGAAAATCTTACAGATCGCACACGCTTCTGCTGTCCCGGTTACTGTCGAGTATTTTTACAGCTGTCAAAACATGTCCAAAACTTCCAGAATAAATTATTTAATATCAGATAGTTATTTCCTGGCATCAGACATGCAATGATGACAGCTACACTGTAACAATGAGGTTGATCCTGAAAAACACAGATTGTTCATGAATCAGATAATCAAGCACCACCTGCCTGACACTGTCGAACCTTCTGTTTCAAAAGAATCACCCTCAGCGGGTTATGAAAAGGCGGCCACCTTACCCATTTCGGAAAAAGCAGCTTCGTCAGTACACTTCATTACAATGAGGAGAAACCAAATGAAAAGAATCATATTAGCAATCTGTATTGCACTTCTTGTTTTCGGCGCTTCTGGAATGGCATGGGGCACGTCTTTTACCGAATCATTCGATGATTTAGACTGGTATATCGGGGATCAACCCGGCTCGGAAAGATGGGATGCGGTGTTTCATTTCGATATGACAATTCCGGGTGGACCGGGAAATATCGGTGTGCACCGGTCTGAAACCGGAGGAACCCCACCCTGGGAGGCAGATGACAGGGCCAGGCCCGACAATGATGTTACGGATTTTGATCCTTCACGTTATATGGTCACCGGTGCATGGCTGGATTTCTATCTGTACAACGATTCCTTTGATGTTTCACAGTTCCGTGCGGTGGCAATTCAGCTGGAGTATGATGATGACGGCGATACGCGAAATAATCAGGTCTTGTTTAACCAGGATTTTTTCGGTGGATTTCCTCCAAGTAACCCCACTATTCATATCAACCTTTTCGATGAACTGCTGAATCCCGCCATGGAACTCGGGGATGGAAAACTGAGCGTCCGTCTCCTGAACGCAGACCGGGATGATAATGATTACTTCGTCGATGCTGTAAGCCTCACGCTGGACGCTGCGCCGGTTCCCGAACCTGCAACCGTCGTTCTCATGGGTCTGGGACTGATTGGTCTGATCGGCGTACGAAGGAAATGTCAATTTCGGAAATAGAAAAGGCCTGAAACGCTGCGCCAGTTCTTTTTGCACCATATGGTATCGTCTCTTTAAAATGGGAATCAAACGGATTTGATCTGCAGTATCCTGATACCGATCACAGCCAGCAATCGTTCCTTCCTGTGATCGGTATTGACCGTTTCCCCCCCCCGGAGACTTCCGACAAACCGGATGTTCAGTTCCTCCTCAGTCCCTTGAACCTGTGTCGGAAGTCTCCTTTTTTATGGGGAAATAAAGCCTTATCCAAATAATTATGAAGGTTCTATCCATGACGTAAACTCCTGATGCCGGCAATGGCAGCATGAAATTTTTTTGAATGGAATCAGATCATGAATATTGATTATTCCTTAGCCTTATGCTTTAAAGAATAATGAAGAAAGTATTGTTTCTTTATTGTGTCGATTCCATTCTCTCTCTCATTCCAAAGGAGGCTTCTGATGAAGTCAGTCATACCCAATCTGTCATATACCTGCTCTGCGGCCGGCACCATCGTCGCATTGTGCTTTGGAATGTGTTCATCCGCAGCTGCTGTGGATTTTCTGCCGTTTGCCCCGCATGAACTCTCTGGCTCAGAACCGGAATCGATAGTCCTTCAGGATTTCGACGGAAACCAGTCGGCAGATGCAGCCGTTACCATGTATTCCGGAGGCGCCGGAGAAGTTTCTTTCCGGTTCAACAACGGTGAGGGAGCATTTCCGGAAGACGGAAACCTGCCCCTCGATAATTTCGGAGCCCGTGGACTTGCCGCCGGTTTTTTTGACAGTGACAGCGCAGCGGATCTGGCCATTACCAACGGTGTATCCGGCAGCAGTGAAGTGTGGATTCATGCCGGCAACGGTGACGGAACTTTCAGTGACGGATCATCGGTCAATGCCGGCAATTTTCCCGTCGCCATCGATTCCGGTGACCTGAACGGGGATACGTTCACGGACCTTGCCGTTGCCAATAACAATGACAATGCGAATGTCGTTTCCATTCTTCTGGGGGACGGCAACGGCGCCTTTCCCGCCGTTCGGCAGATATCCCTCAGTCCCCCCTTTCTGTCCAATGATATCACAATCGCAGAATTCAATGGAGACAATCATCCGGATCTGGCCGTTGCAAACAATACCGGTGTACAGATATTCTTGGGAACCGGTAACGGAAATTTCACCGAAGGCAGTTCCATCGGTGATTCATTGGTCTATGCCGTCGCTGCGGGGGATTTGAACGGTGACGCGTTAATGGATATATTTGCAGCAAAAGCCGATGGAAAGATTCTGTTCAGCCGGGGAAACGGAGACGGCAGTTTTCAGATTCCACAGTACTTTGATGCTGTCTCCCCGGCAAATACCACCATCGATATGGCGGTGGTGGATGTTGACCTGAACGAAACGCCCGATGTGGTCATCACCGATCAGGCCACAGACAGGATTGCGGTTCTTGCAGGTACGGGAGAGGGAACCCTTCAATCCCCGGAATTTTATCCGGTGGGGAATGAACCGGTCACCCTCGCTGACGGAAAACTGAACAGCGATGATTACCCCGATGTCGCAGTCGCCTGCCGCAATGCGGGGGATACACCATCCCTGTCGGTTCTTCTGCAGAAGATTCCGGACCATCGGGGGGATGTCAACAGGGACGGCACCGTCGATCTGAGCGATGCGGTTCTGACCCTTCAGATGCTGGCCGGGCTTGACACTTCACCTGCTGTTCACCGGTCCGCCGATGTGGATAATGATCTGAAAATCGCCCTGGAAGAACTGGTATATATCCTGCAAATCGTTTCAGGGTAATGATCCTGAAAGCCTGTGACCTTACCCGTATGACAGGAGGGATTTACCCTTGCAAATGATCCCGGATATTCGGAGACCTTCGCCTATGGATAATATTCCCAACATAGTACGCACAGACGGTTTCGCTGTCTCCTTGATGGATCAGTTTCCCTGGGGAATCCTTATCGTTGATGAAAACAGCCGGGTTTATGCCATGAATGATGTATTTGCGCGTACCTTTCACATTACCCGGCAGTCGGCCATCGAGAAGGGAATCGGAAACGCAGTGGGATGTTTTTCTGCAATGAATCATCCCGAAGGATGCGGGCATCAGGAACAGTGCAGAACCTGTGAACCCCGCCTGCTGGCCCTTACCGCTTTCAAAACATCCCAAAAGCAGGAGGCGAAAGTCCGTTTACCCCTGCTCATCGACGGAAAACTCAGGGAAGTCGTCATGCACCTGACGGCGACACCTTTCCAGCATCAGGAAAAGCAGTTTGTCCTGCTGGTGGTCCAGAGCATCAAAGGGCTTCACAGCGAACTGCCGCAGCAGGCATTTCCGGGATTTCAGGGAATGGTCGGTCAGAGTGACAAAATGCAGGAAGTTTTCGATATGGTCCGGCAGGTATCCCGAACCAGCGCACCGGTTCTGATCCAGGGAGAAAGCGGAACCGGCAAGGAACTGGTGGCACTGGCCATTCACAACGAAAGCCCGCGTGCTTCCCGTCATTTTGTACCGTTCAACTGCGGGGCTTTACCGGAAGGGCTTGTGGAATCTGAATTGTTCGGTCATCTCCGGGGCGCCTTTACCGGCTCTGTCCGGAACAAGAAAGGCCGCTTTGAGCTGGCCGACGGCGGAACACTTTTTCTGGACGAGGTTGGTGAACTGAGCCCGCCGGTTCAGGTGAAACTGCTGCGGGTATTGCAGGAAGGCTGCTTTGAACGGCTGGGTGATGAACACACCACCCGCATTGATGTGCGCATTGTCAGTGCGACCAACCGCAAACTGGAGGCCGAGGTTGCCGCCGGACGATTCCGGAAAGATCTCTATTACCGGCTGTGTGTCATGCCGGTTACGGTTCCGCCGCTGAAAGAGCGCAGTGATGATGTCACCCTGCTGGCCCGGCACTTTCTGACGGCATATGCCGAAGAGTACGGTTTCCAGACCGGTGAACTCTCCCCGGCAGCCCGGGCGGTCCTGACCGCCTACGACTGGCCCGGCAACGTGCGGGAACTTCAGAACGTGGTACAGTATGCGCTGGTAAAAAGTCAGGGCAAGACGATCAGCCCCGCCCATCTTCCACCGGCGATGCTCTGGAACAGAACCGATTTCCTTATTGAGAAACGGGATGGCGCAAAGCTCCGGAAAACAGATGTTATCCAGGCACTGAAAGAAGCCGGCGGAAATAAAAAAGAGGCGGCCAAAGCCCTCGGCGTGTCCCGCTCCACACTTTACCGGTTTTTTGAAAAACATGAAAAAGACTGGAAGAACAGCATCAACAACTGACAGAACAGGATCAGAGAGTTCCTCCCTGCCGTAATCTCCTGATGAATGCAGACCCTTCCGTACATCCGCAGGTTTCCTCTTTTTCATCCGTACCGGAATGACAACGACTCTTTGGCGTATTATCTTCCCTGCCATGAAACGTCTGTTTGATCATCCCTATCTGCTGCTGCCCCTGGCCATGCTCTTCTGGGCGGGAAACGCCATTCTCGGACGCGCGGTCCGTGCGGAAATTCCGCCCGTTTCACTCGCCTTCTGCCGCTGGGCGTTCGGATTTCTCTTCGTCACCGGCTTCGCCCTTCCCCATCTGAAGCAGGACCGGCCTGCGATTGTGGCCCACTGGCGGATTATCCTGGTGCTCTCCGCGCTGGGCATTGCCGCGTTCAACACCATGCTCTACATCGGGCTTCATTCCACAACGGCCATCAATGCCGCCCTGATGCAGTCGGCCATGCCGGTGATCATCGTCATCATGTCTTTTCTGTTTTTCCGGGAAACGGTAACCCCGGTTCAGGTACTGGGCATCGCCGTTTCGCTTTCCGGCATGATCGTGATTATCGCGCAGGGGGATCTGTCCCTGCTGGCACACCTGACCTTCCGGCGGGGCGATCTGTGGGTACTGACTGCCGTGGTCTGCTATGCCGCCTATTCCGCCCTGCTGCGACTGCGCCCGCTGATTCACCCGGTCAGTTTTCTTTCCGTCATTTTCGGAATCGGAACCCTGATGCTGGTGCCGTTTTTTCTGTGGGAAATGGCGTCGGGACAGGTGCTGCGCTTCAACCGGGTGACCTTGCTGGCCGTGGGGTATGTCGCGGTCTTTCCATCGATTCTGTCCTATCTCTTTTTCAACCGGGGAGTGGAACTGATAGGCGCCAACCGGGCGGGACTGTTCATTTATCTGATTCCTGTCTTTACCGCCATTCTGGCGGTGCTGCTTCTGGAGGAACGGTTCAGAATGTTTCAGGCGGCGGGAATCGTACTGATTGTCATCGGAATTGTACTGGTGACCCGCGCCGGACCGCGAAAACGGAAGGCCGCTCACGCACCGGTTCTGGACCGGCGATAGGTAACGGCTCTGGCCGTCAGCACCTTCGCCCAGGAAGGGACGCCCAGTGCGTGAATGTGGGTGTAGGTGGCAAAGACGTTTTTGTAGGAGATGCCGTCCCGGTTGTTGAGAAAACCGGTTCCCCGCTTCATGCCGAAGACCATATCCTGTTCGCTTCCCCGCCATTCCAGCACATGGGAGTAGCGGAATTCATGGCCACGGATCTCGGTTCCGACCGGGAAGTAGGGATTTTCTCCCTCGACGGAGACGATGGTATAACCGAGTCCCTGGGGACGCTTCGAAAGGCCGAAGACAATCGGCAGGATGCCGACCATGGGCCACCGTTTTCCGTCCACCTCCAGGGATTCCCCCAGATACATCAGTCCGCCGCATTCCGCATAGACGGGAAGTCCGGCTTCGGCCTCTTCCTTCAGGGCCGCCATGAAGGGACGGTTCTGCGCCAGCACTTCGGCGTGAGTTTCCGGAAATCCGCCCCCGATGTAAAGACCGTCCACCGGCGGAAGTTCCCGGTCCCGGCAGGCGTTGATAAAGACCGGTTCCGCCCCGGCCGCGACAAGTGCCTCGATATTGTCCGGATAATAAAACTGAAAGGCCGAATCCCGGACGATACCGATGCGGGGGCGTCCGTTCCGGGATGCGCTTTTTCCCGCCGGCCGGACCTCCACTGGTTCGTGCAGGGGGCCGACGGACGGGAACGGGTCTGCCGCCGCTTCTTCGGCAATCCGGGCCAGGGCGTCCAGATCCAGATACCGGTCTGCCATGTCGGCTGCCGCATCGATGGAATTCTGGGCCCATGCATGTTCCGGTGTGGGAACCAGCCCCATGTGGCGTTCGGGAAAATTCTGTGCATCGAGCCGGGGAACCGCCCCCAGCACCGGAATACCGCAATGGGACTCGATACTCTCCCGCAGAATCTTTTCATGACGGGGTCCGGCGGTCCGGTTCAGGATGACCCCGCGCAGATGGACATCGGGATCGAAATGGATACACCCGGAAACTACAGCCGCCATGGTCCGGGTTGTCTTGGTGCAGTCTACACAGAGAATTACCGGAGCGGCCAGAAGTTTCGCCACTTCGGCGCTGCTGGTGGTTCCTTCGGGATCGATGCCGTCGTAGAGTCCCCGGTTGCCTTCGATGACAGCAATATCACCGGGCCGGGTATGGGAAACAAAGGAATGGAGAACGTCCGGTTTCCGGACGAGGAAGGTATCGAGATTGTAGCAGGGCCGGCCGGCCGCAAGGGCGAGCCAGCCCGCATCGATATAATCCGGACCCTTTTTGTAGGGCGCAACGGATCTGCCGCGTTTCCGCAATGCGGCGATCAGACCGAGTGAGAGGGTCGTTTTCCCTGCGCCCCCGCGTAATCCTGCGATAAAAACTCTAGGCAAGTAGACAGACTGATTGCGCATGGAAACCTGTAACTACCCCGGTAAAAATCAATCCACCCCACAAAGAAAGGGGCTGCTTTATTCTTTTTCTTTTTCTTCGTGTTCGGCAGCCGCCTGCTTGCCTGTATCGGGCAGCCCGTACATGGTGGTACTGCCACTGGACCAGTAGACAAGAACGCCGTCATTGACCATCTGGTTGATCAGCTTTTTGGCTGCTCTGGGTTTTTCATCCAGAATTTTGGACAGGTCATTGAAGTAAAACTTGGTCTTCGATTTTGACTTTTTGGTCAATTCGTCTACGATTTTCTGTTTTGCCTCTTCATATTCCATTTTTCAACCCCTTTTCTGCAAAAATGGGACAGGGGAAGCGACATATTGCCGCTCCCCCTGAAGTATCATTTTATGATCAGCGTTACAATTTAGAACTTGAACTGGGTGGTCTGACGCCATGTGAAGTAGGCGGGATCACGGAAGTCATCGATCAGGTGATGGGTAAAGTCGAGTTGACATTTCTCGAAGAACCGTTCCCATCCGATCCGTTCCGCCCATTCGCCGAGCCGCTCATACTTGCGGGCATCCGCGGAGTAGGCTTCCACCATATTCTTGATGGCATCGGTCATTGCAGGCCAGCGCGGGGTCTCGTTGGGCAGGAAGGCAACAACGACCTTGGAGAACTTGGGTGCGCTGATCCGGTTAGACACTTTTCCACCGGCCATGAGAACGATACCGTCACCCTCTTTGTCGGAGAGCGGCAGGGACGGACACATGGTATAGCAGTTACCGCAGAACATGCACCGTTCTTCCTTGATCGCAACCGATTTGACCTCTTTGTCCTTCACCGTAACCTTGGACGGCTTGATGGCGCCGGTGGGGCAGGAGGCGATGGCCAGCGGGATTTCGCAGAGCTTGTCCAGGTACTCGTGGTCGATCATCGGCGGTTTCCGGTGGTAACCGAGGATGGCGATGTCGGAGCAGTGAACCGCGCCGCACATGTTGAGGCAGCAGGCCATGGAGATCCGCAGCGGGGCGGGAAGTCTCATGTTTTTGAAGTCGTCGAAGACCTCATCCATGGTCGCCTTTACCGTACCGGAAGCGTCGGTCGCCGGCGTATGGCAGTGGACCCAGCCCTGGGTATGGACGATATTTGTGATGCCGGCGCCGGTACCGCCGATGGGGAACTTGTAGCTGCCCGCGTCGAACTTCCGGCTTTCCAGATCTTTCTTGAGGGCGTCGACCTTGTCCTTGCTGTCCACCATGAATTCGATGTTGTTCCGGGTGGTGAAGCGCATGTAGCCGTCGCAGTGTTTCTCGGATATTTCGCAGATTTCGCGGATCAGGTCGGTACTCATCAGACGTGCGCCGCCGCAGCGAACGGTATATACCTCGTCGCCGCCTTCCGCGACATGAACAAGGATACCCGGTTCCAGGATCTCGTGATAGAGCCATTTACCTTTATTCTTGGCAATGATCGGAGGATAGAATTCGTCAAATTTTCTAGGACCGATGTCTGTGATCCGGTTTTTCATCGGTTCTTTGGGATCATAACCAGAAGAAATAAATGCCATGTTGTCTCTCCTCCTTCTTATCTCAGGTGGTGTTTTCTGTATTCTTCGATATCCCGTTCCCAGCCGCCTTCAACTTCATCTTCTTTCCAGAAGATGTAGGGGTTCGAACGCGGTTCACTTACGTGACGGGCATCAGGCTCAATCTCGGTCATTTCAAGCAGCCTCTGGAAACCCTGCCGCTTGATCAGCTCGCCGAGCCGTTCGCGGTTCTTTCCTTCTTCCATCCACCAGTCCCAGACCTTTTCGATCACATCCTTGATGTCATCATAGGGATCTTCCGCCTTGACAAAGGGAACCAGGAGGGAAGACATCTGCGCACCGTCCAGGATCGGGGCCTTGGCGCCGACGAGGATGGAAAGGCCTCTGTCGTTACCGATCCGCAGGGCACGCGGCATCACGTTGATGCAGTGCATGCAGCGGGTACATTCCTTGTTGTTGATCTCCAGCTTTCCGCCTTCATACTTCATACATTCGGTCGGGCAGCGTTCAATGACTTCTGCCTGGATGTCGAATGCGCCCCAGTCACGGCCGGAATGTGCACCCGCGTTGGGTGACAGTTCGCCGCCGACGTATGCCTGCACCGATTCCTGATCGATCCGGATTTCGTCTTTCCAGGTTCCGATGAAGGACATGTCCGCACGGGCGATGGAAGCAACGCAGCCATTGGGACATCCGTCAAACTTGAACTTGAACTTGTAGGGGAAGGCAGGCCGGTGCAGCTCGTCCTGGTATTCCATTGTCAGGGCGTAGCAGAGGGCCTGGGTGTCATAGCAGGAGTATTCACACCGTGCCTCTCCGATACAGTCGGCCGGGGTCCGCAGGTTGGAGCCGGAGCCGCCGAGATCCTGATTGAACTTGTGGGTCAGTTCATAGAAGATCTCTTCCAGCTGCGGGGTGGTGGTGCCGAGGAGGATAATATCACCGGTGGAACCATGCATGTTGGTCAGGCCGCTGCCCCGCAAGTCCCACAGATCACAAAGATTTCTAAGGAAATCGGCCTTGTAGAATTTACCCGCCGGCTGACTGACGCGCATTGTGTGAAAATGGGCGACACCCGGGAACTGATTGGGCTGATCACAGTACCGTCCGATAACGCCGCCGCCGTATCCGAAAACACCCACGATACCGCCGTGTTTCCAGTGAGTTGTTCCGTCTTTGAAGGAGAGCTCCAGTACGCCCAGGAGATCCTCCACGACATCTTCGGGAACCTGGTATTCAATATTTTTTTCGTTTTTCGCCCTCGCTGTAGCATACTCCTTCAAGTCGGACACGAAACTCGGCCACGGTCCGGATTCAAGCTGATCCAACAAAGGGGTTTCGTGTTTTGCCATTCTCTTACCTCCATTAATTGTTGAAAAAATTTAACCTTTCAGACTAAACAGCAAACTACCGCTCCCATACGGGCGTCGGAGTCACCTCCTCTCTAACCAGAACGCCTAAAACCATTCAGCCCATAACGGGTGTATTTTTTATACTTAAGAGCGCCCTTATAAAATCTATTGCCCGTGATGTCAATAGAAAAGACCGCCTGCACCGATTCCGGGCAATGCTTCCCGCCGATTCCGGCCCGGGACAGGGGATTCCGGATATACTCCCGGCATGTCTGTGAGGAAAACGGCCCCGGGACCGATGCCGTTTTCCTGACTCCGCCGCCGGAAGCGGACCGGCGGAAATGGAAGACAGAAAACAGCGGTACTCCCTTCCCGGAAAGGAAAGGTTGCCGGGGTTCAGAAACAGTTCTGCTGCGGTACCGTATCATTCCGGAAACAGAAGGAACAAAGGAAACGGATCAGGACGGAAGGGCGGCAGGGGTGATGCACGGAAGGCATCACCCGGCCGCACGGTGATATCGGCAGAAAAAAGGGGATAACAATCGAAGCGTGTGAAACGGGGAAAGGCGGCGGTCATGACCTACCGGTATTCATCGATGGTCTTGCGCAGCCCCTCGGGAACGTCGTAGCCATACTGGAGCGCCAGATCACAGTGTTCCACGGCCTTGGCGTAATCCCCTTTTTCCAGAT
>JBEPXL010000011.1:0-20031 GCA_041641935.1 Desulfobacteraceae bacterium
CAGCACCTTGATCTCCGCAAAGGCGTTCTGGAGCCGGATATGTTTCCTTTTCAGCTTCTCCTCGGTTTCCTTGCGCAGTACCAGTTCCTCCTTTGCCCTGCGGATGGCGGACTGGTTGAGGGTCCGGAGATATTCCGCTGTTTTGGCGGTGAAGGAGAGGTACAGGTTGAAGATATAAATCAGCAGCAGTTTGGTCCATTCCACCGGCCAGTTGATCATCCGGTGTTCCACATGGTTGAGATAGAGCAGAAAAAGGAGATAGCACAGCAGGGAATAATGCGTGAAAAACAGCACTCGCCGGAAATTGGTCGCCGCCTGGTCCGCGACCCGGGTGATGAGCAGGATTATCAGAAAACTGTGCGTACCGCCGGAGCAGTAGATCGCCAGGAGGTGAAGAAATACATCCGTCAGCAGAAACAGGTCTCCCAGATCAAAGCGCCGGACGCTGTTGTAGAAGAAATAAATGATCAGCCAGGCGGTTACACCGTAGCCCAGGCTTACGAGGAAAAACAGGATTGTCGTGTCGCTGCTGATGGCCGGGGTCAGGATGATGTTGTGCAGGGCCACCGCCAGGGAAAGCATCAGAAAACCGGTCAGACGCAGGGAGGAAACAAAATAGGCATTATACCGGAAGCGTTTCTCGGTTTTGTGCTGCTGCAGTGATTCCGGGTCCAGAATAACGTCAATATTGCTCATGAAAGAAATGAACGGGTCGGTGCATAACAGACCAGACCGTTTTTGGATGAGAAGAATGCCGGGATCAGAGCGGGGATAACGGGAATCTCCGGTTCAGACATTGACAGCAGCCTTGTAGATGGTCGCATTTCCCCGGATCCGGTACGACCGGACGTCAGCCGGAATAACAACGGAACCGCCCTTTTCGATGGTCACCACTCCGGATTCGCCGGGAACGCTGAAGGAAACCGTTCCGGTGGTGCAGAGGAAGATTTTGATGCTCTCATTGTCAAAAGAGAGATCCCCCATCTCCTCCAGGACCGACATCACTGAAAGCACGAATTCTTCCGCCCGGCTCGGATACACCCACTCGGCATGGCTGATTTTCTCCGGCGTCAGCACTTCCAGCGGCTGGGGATCAAAATCGAGAACCCGCAGCAGTTCGGGCACATCGACATGCTTGGGCGTCAGACCGCCCCGCAGGACATTGTCCGAGTTGGCCATGATTTCGATGCCGACCCCGTCCAGATAGGAATGAAGCTGGCCCGCCGGAAGAAACATGGCGTGGCCCGGTTCCAGGCAGATCAGGTTCAGAAACAGCGGCGATATCACCCCAATATCGGAAGGATATGCCTCATACAGTTTACCGATCCAGTTGAAGGCCGGATTGCCGTCGGCAAGTTCCCGGGCGTTTTCGACCGCCTCCGCGATGATCCGGGTCTGCCGTTTCGGCGGGATGGTCATCAGGGTATGAAAAAACGTCTTCAGCCCCTCCGGGTTGCTCTGCTTCTCCAGGGCGTCTCTCTCCGCGGCAAGACCTGCAGGACATATTTTCTCCGTCAGCGAGAGAATATCCGGAATTTTCCGGAATCCGTTCAACGCCCAGAAAGAGGTGAGGGCGCAGATGCATTCGGGTTTGTGATTGCCATCACGGTAGTTCCGTTCCGGGGCGTCAAAGGGGATTTCCATTCCGTTTTCACGGGCAAATCCTTCCCGGGCCTGCTCCAGACTCGGGTGGGCCTGGATGGAAAGGGGCTCGGCGGCTGCCAGCACTTTGAACAGATAGGGCAGGCGGTTTCCGAAGGTTTCGACAACCCGGCTGCCGAGGGTTTCTTCCGGGTGTTCCTCGATCTCTTTCAGCAGGGATACCTCTTCTCCATCCGTGCGGATCATGGACGGCGACTTGGGATGCGCGCCCATCCAGAGTTCGGCCTGGGGCTCACCGGTGGCGGCAGTGCCCAGCAGTTCCGGAATGGCGGTGGGAGAGCCCCATGCATAGGGCTGGATGGTATTTTTCAGAATACGGATTGATTTCATTAGATGGTCTCCTGAACAATGGTCGGTGGGGAAGCGAACCTGTCATTTTTCCTGTTATCACAGGTGGGCCGGATATGGCAATGAAGAAGCACCCACAGCGCAGCCGGAAAAAGACTTGCTTCTGAAAGTCATTATCGGTAAGAATTGATAAAGACAACAGATCACAGTTCCGCCAGGAACTGGCTTACCCGGAAGAACGAATGATGGCAAAGAAAAAAACGACCCGTGCGACGACATTCCTGACACGTCAGAAAATCCCCTTTGATGTGATTCAGTATGATCACGAAGAAAAAGGCGCGGCCTTTGCCGCCAGAGCCACCGGCTGTCCGCTGGCGCAGACCGTCAAAACCCTGGTGGCCGATCTGGGGGACGGGCGGCATGTGCTGGCGCTCATGCCCGGCGACCGGCAGCTTTCCCTGAAGCAACTGGCGAAAGCCTGCGGGGTGAAAAAGGCCGCAATGGCGGACACGGCCACGGCGGAACGCCTCACCGGATACCTCGTCGGCGGCATCAGCCCCTTTGCCACCCGGCAGAAACTGGAAGCGGTGATGGAAGAGGAACTGCTCCGCTACGATGCTGTCGTGATCAACGCCGGACAGCGGGGTGTCATGCTGAAACTGTCGCCGGAGGATATTGTCCGCGCACTGGGATGTACCACGGGGGAAATTGCGGTGCCCGATGAGGCCACTGCAGGAAACAGGAGATGAACAAAATGGCAAAACTGCCCCTTTATCCGAAGCATATCCGTAACATCCGGAACCGCCAGGTCTGCCAGTCCGACGCATCCATGCCGCTCTGCTATATGGGCGACTATTCCATCATGGGATGCCTTGTGGATGATCTGGGGGAAGCGGTCCGGCTGCTGGAACGGAATCATTTCACCATGAAGCCGAAGGCCCCCGGTGTGGAAATCCTGATCGAAGAGGGAAGCCGTATGGGGGAAATCTTTCAGACATTTCAGCACCACGGCATCGACTATGAAATCGCCGATGTCGTCAGCCAGGTCTACCAGGGCTGATAATTCCGCTGCCTGTCTGGAAGACAGGCCTGTCACATGACCGGAATCCGGGGAGAGTTTCTCCCCGTAATTCTCTCCTGCCTGCAACAGCCTTTCTGCCGCTTTTCTGAGGATACGCTACCGGATATCCGGTATCATCTGCTCTTTCCGCAGTATATTCTTACCTGCATCAATACGGTATGTATTGATAAATCAGCGATTAACCCCATATCATCGCCTTCCCCGTTCTGCTATTTACAGTTAAAGTTACGACTGATTGCCTGCATATGGGCGCTTTTCTTTTTCTCGTTTGATCGTAACTCCTTTAACCAGATTTGTGAATGGAGGTAAGGCATGTTTTTGGAAATCATCAAATCGGAGGGACTTGCACATCTGTCCTACATTATGGGGCACAAGGGAGAAGCCGCCGTGATCGACCCCCGGCGGGACTGCGAAATCTATCTGGACATTGCACACCGGGAAGGGGCGCAGATCAAGTATGTGTTTGAAACCCACCGGAACGAGGATTATGTGATCGGTTCAAAAGGAATCGCGGACCGGACCGGGGCGGAAATCCTGCACGGTGAGGATTTCGACTTCAACTATGGTACACCGGTTTCCGAAAACGATTCCTTCGAGGTCGGCAGCCTGCGGCTGACGGTACTGAAGACACCGGGCCACACCTTTGAAAGCATTTCCATCGCCCTGGCCGATACCGACTACAGTGATGACCCCATAGGGGTTTTTACCGGTGACTGTCTTTTCATCGGACAGGTGGGCCGGACCGATTTCTATCCTGACCGCAGGGAAGAGGTCGCCGGCCTGATGTATGACAGTATCTTCAAGAAGATTCTTCCGCTCGGCGACCAGGTGATTCTCTATCCGGCGCACGGGGCCGGTTCGGTCTGCGGTTCCGGTATGGCGGAACGTGAATTTTCCACCCTCGGATATGAGCGGAAATACAACCCCATGCTGCAGCTCTCCCGGGAAGACTTCATTCAGCAGAAAGCCGGTGAACAACCGGTGCAGCCGCCCTATTTCCGGATGATGGAACAGATGAATCGTGACGGTGCGCCCGGTACATACTGCCTGCCGAAACCGAAACCATTCGGAACAAAGGCCTTTGCCGAGGCCGTCAATGATGGCATGACCATCGTCGATATCCGTCCGCCGGAAAGCTCCTCCGGCACATATGTTCCCGGCAGTTATGCCATATCCCTTGAGATGCTGCCCGGATTCGCCGGCTGGTTTCTTGATTACGACAAACCGGTCGGCCTGATTGCCGAAGAATATGATCATGTCCTGACCGCTGTGCAGTATATGACCCGCATGGGGTATGACAATGTCGCCGGTTATCTGGCCGAAGGCATGACGGCATGGGAAACCGCCGGACAGAAGTACGAGCGCATCCCGTCTCTGTACGCTGCGGACCTGGCGGAACGCATCCGCTCCAAAGAATCCTTTACCCTGCTGGATGTCCGGGAAAAACCGGAATTCGAGGAAAAACATCTCGAAGGCGCGGTCCATGTCTATGTCGGTCACCTGCCGGATCATCTCGATGAAATTCCGTCGGACCGGCCCGTTACCACATTCTGCAGCAGCGGTCACCGGGCAACCATCGCTTCTTCCATCCTGAAAAAGAACGGTTTCCGGGATGTGGAAACCTGTCTCGGCTCCATGCAGGCCTGTGAAGCGGTGGGATGTTCCGTCATCAAAAAAGGATAAGGGAGGAACCATGAATCTATTGACGTATCTGCAGCAGGAGATGTGGTCTCCCTATGTGGTGGGAGCCGGAATCGGCATTATCAGCTGGCTGTCCTTTCTGCTGTCGGGGAGGGGCCTCGGCGCCTCTTCCTCCTATCTCCATGTCAGCGGAATGGCAGAAAAAGCGGTCCGGGGGGAAAAGGTGATGAACCGGGAGTATCTGCAGCAGCATCCGCCGAAACTGGGCTGGCAGGTGGTCCTGATCTTCGTCGGTGTTGTACTCGGTTCCTTTATCTCTTCTGCACTGTCCGGATCATTCAACGCCGGTTTTATTCCGCCGCTGTGGGAGAAGACCTTCGGCAGCGCCCTTGCCCCACGGCTGCTGACGGCGCTGGCCGGTGGTTTCTTCATCGGCTTCGGGGCCAGGTGGGCCGGTGGCTGTACCAGCGGCCACGGCCTGACCGGAACCATGCAGCTGTTTATCGGCAGCTGGCTGGCGGCGGTTTCCTTTTTCATCGGCGGCGTTGTTACGGCGCTGGTGATGTATAACTTCTTCGGCGCGTGAGGAGCAGACGATGTTGAAAGCATTTCAGGAAAGACCCAAAGCACAACTGGTCATTGCATTGTTTCTCGGTATCGGGTTCGGTTTTTTTCTGCAGAAAGGCGGTGTCACCCGTTATGATGTCATCCTGGGGCAGCTCCTGCTCTACGACTGGACGGTCGCAAAGATCATGCTCACGGTGGTGGCGGTCGGCTCCCTCGGGGTCTATTTTCTGCGGGCGCTGGGGCTGGTGGAACTGAGTCCCATCGAAGGATCGGTCGGTTCCTCTATGGTCGGAGGCCTCATCTTCGGTGTCGGATTCGCGCTTCTCGGCTACTGCCCCGGAACCAACGCAGGTGCGGTCGGCCAGGGTTCACTGGATGCCCTGGTCGGGGGCGTACCGGGGATCATGCTGGGGGCGTGGCTCTATTCGTTTGTGTATCCCAAACTGAAGGATACCATTCAGGCAAAAGGATATTTTGATTCCTTTTCGGTTCCCCAGCTGTTCGAGTTGAACCCCTGGACGATCATTGTTCCCCTCTGCGTGTTCATCGCCGGTTTTATGTTCCTGCTGGAAAAGGCCGGTTTATAGGATTTTTCTGTTCCGAAGCCCGGGCAGCCGGTTCAGCGGATCGGACAGGTTGCCCGGCTGTCGAAGTCGATGCAGAGGATAAAGGGCTCATGGTCCCGGCTGGAAAACGGCGTGGACATGGTCTGGCAGATATTGCCGGTGGCAAAGGAGGTGTACGGATCGGTAAAAAAGGAGTTCAGATTGAGAATCTGGAGATAGAAGAAGTAATCTTTCAGGGAATGATCCGTCCCCCGTGCCGCCGGCCGGAACAGCATGTGTCGGGGACGGCGGCAGATGGCGCCGGGTTTGCAGGCGGTGTCGCTGATCTGGATACCGTTTTCGTCCAGCACATAAATGCACTGGATTTCTTTGTAGCGCAGAAGGTGGGTCCGCAGAAACGCGTCGAAATCGAAGGCGGACAATGCTGCCAGTCCGGCGCGGATGGCAGCCGCGATCTGTTCATGGCGCTGCTGACGCTGCTGGCGGGAAATGACCTGATGATTCAGATGGGTATAAATGGCCCGTGAAACGGTGCGGATACTCTCCTGGCAGAATCCGTCATCGATCCGGTCCGGCGGCACCGGCCGGGAAAAATGGAATCCCTGGAACAGATCGACTCCCAGTTCATAGCATTTGATAATATCCGCCAGGGATTCGACCCCTTCTGCCAGCACGATAGATCCGATCTTGCTGGTCAGTTCCGCGATGGAGCCGACAATCGACTGTTTGTAGAAATCCTCGCTGACATTGAAAATCAGGTGACGGTCAATCTTGATGATATCCGGTCTGAGCAGCAGAATCCGGTCCAGGTTGGAATGCTGGGCCCCGAAATCATCCAGAACGATCAGAAACCCTTTTTCCCGGTAGAGATCGACAAATTTTTTCAGATCGCTCTGGGCGCCGCCCCCGGATTCGACGATTTCGATGGCCATGCTCGACGGGGAAAGCCCGTGGGACCGGACCAGCCGTTCCATCCACCCGTTTCCGATGATGACCTCCCGCAGAATGGACGGATCAAAATTGACGAAAAGAATATGGCGCTTTTCCTGAAGACCGGTTGCGGCAAAGGAGCGGATCGCCTCCCTGCGGCAGAGCCGGTCGAAGATCAGCCCCATCCCCTCCTGCCGCGCTGAGGCGAACAGCCGCAGCGGCGGGATCAGCTCCCCGGTGCGGGAATCCATTCCCCGGCACAGCGCTTCAAAGCCTACAATCCGCTTTTCCTTGATGCTGATAATCGGTTGCAGCTGCGTCCGGATCTGCTGCTCCTGAATAATGTTACGGATGTTCAGTTGGTCCATCATGTTCTCGGACAGCCGGGACTCCTTCTGATGATTTCGCCGGAATGCCAGATGATTTCGATGGAAATATCTGAAACCGGTTGGTCTGCAATGCAACTTGTAGAAGAGGATATGCGTATTGCTTTTCTCGTTATCCGGCAGATTTGTCAAGGAGTTTATTGGGTAAATTAATGATTGCAAAATGATTCACAGTATGTTAACTCTCCTTTTTCAATAATTGATAAAATGATTTTTAGTTTCAAATCAATCATTTAATAAAATGGAGGAGGGTAAGATGCAAAAAGGGTTGTGCATTGCAGTATGCCTGATAGCCGCTCTGGCGCTGTCCACCGCCGCCTGGGCGGAAGACACGGTAAAGATTGGTTTCAATATACCTCTTACCGGGGACATTCCCAAGGTGGGGGAAGAATCCAAGTTTGCCGCGGAAATGCTGAAAGAGGATATCAACAGCGCAGGCGGACTGGAAATCGGCGGCAAGAAGTACAAGCTGGAATTCATCTACGAGGACAATGAATCCAAAGCCGAATCCGCCGTTTCCGCAGCCCTGAAACTGATTGAAAGAGATCAGATTCTGGCGATGATCGGTCCCAACTCCAGCAAGCAGGCGGTTCCGGCCGGTCAGGTCGCCAACGACAACCGCACCCCCATGATCTCCCCCTGGTCCACCAATCCCGATACCACAAAAGACCGCCCCTGGGTGTTCCGTGCCGCCTTTCTCGATCCCTTTCAGGGACCGGTGGCCGTCGATTTTGCCAAGGAACAGTTCAATGCCGAAACCGCCGCCGTCCTGTTTGCCCTGGCCAATGACTACAGCAAGGGGCTTGCCGAAATTTTCCGGGATGACTTTGAAAAGAAGAGCGGTGAAGGTTCCGTGGTCGCTTTCGAAAGCTACGGTGACAAGGACCAGGATTTCAGCGCCCAGCTGACCAAGATTATCTCCGCCAAACCCGACTTCATCTTTCTGCCCAACAATTATAACGAAGTGGCACTCATCGTGAAACAGGCCCATGATCTGGGATGGGACGGTCCCTTTATGGGCGCCGATGCCTGGGGAAACTCCGAACTGATGAATCTGTGCGGTGATGACTGCAAGGGCCACTACTTTTCCACCCATTATGCCGCTGCCGGCGCTACCGGCGCCACCAAGGAATTCATTGACCGGTACAAGGAAAATTACGGCTATGAGCCCGCCGATGTTGCGGCCCTTACATGGGACGCCACCCGCATTGCGCTGGAAGGGCTGAAAAAAATGGAAGAACTTACCGGCAACATCCGGAAAGACCGGAAAAGCCTGCGGGATGCCATTGCGGCCATCGAAAAGGTGGAAGGAATTACCGGAGACATGAAGTTTGATGAAGAAGGTGATCCCATCAAATGCGCCGTAGTGGTCAAGATTGACGAGGAAGGGCAGTTCGTTTTTACCAAGTCCGTCTGTCCGTAATCCAGCCTGACATATACGTTCCGTCATTTCTGCCGGGAAGCCGGGAGTGACAGCAGAGTACGATCTGTGCTTCTGCGGGAATGACGGAAAAGCAGTATGGAAAAGGCTCTGTTTCAGAACAGAGCCTGCAGTACAGTTTTGTTCATTGAAAAATTTACCCTGAAATCCAGTTTTGGGGCTATGGGGGCTCGATCATTTTTTTCCTGCGAATGTGATACCTGAAGCGGACTTCTGAACCTGAGCGACAGCGCGAGTGAAGCGGGGTTGTATGTTCGAGCGACAGCGGAGCGAAAGTGCGAGTGGAAGCGGAACTGCAAGTGACAGCGACAGCGACACCGACAGTGGAAGCGGATTATCCTGTTCCGGAGTGCGAATGAATCTTCCTGATCCAGTGAATGTGCGAGCGACAGCGACTTCTCATCTGACAGTTGAACCTGATCTGAGCAGCAACGAAAGCGACACGGCAGCGACACCTGAGAGCGATACCGGAGCGACACCTCCTGCGACAGCGACAGTGAAACCGGAAACGGAACCTGAGCGATACGATGCGACAGCGACAGTGGAAGCGGTACTTGCTGAGTGAATGTGATGACGGATCTGAACGGTTAAACCCCTATGCCCCAAATTTTTTTTATCAACACTTTATAGGTATTATCCTGTAACAGCTTTGGACCTTTCCAGTTTCATTCAAAATTTACTGAACGCCCTCCAGTGGGGAAGTTTCTATTCGCTGATCGCCCTGGGCTATACCCTCGTATACGGGGTGTTGACACTGATCAACTTTGCCCACGGCGATATTTTTATGGTCGGCGCCTACATCGCCTTCTTTGTAGCGACCTTCTTCCTTGGCATGACGGAGGGATTTCCCGGCTGGATTGTGCTGGTGCTGACCATTCCCCTGACCATGATCCTGACCGCCGGTGTGGGGGTGGCACTGGAGCGGATTGCCTACCGGCCCCTGCGCCGGAAAGGGGTGAACCGGCTCTATGTGGTCATCACGGCGCTGATGTGCGGCCTGATCCTGGAAAACGGCAACCTCGCGCTGCTGGGGGCCAGCCGGAAAAGCTTTCCGGAACTGGTGGACAAGGTCATCTATACCGTCGGCACGGTCAGCATGACCAACCTGAAGCTGGCTGTGATCATCTCCGCGTTCCTGGTATTTCTGCTGCTCCAGTTCATCGTCACCAGAACCAAAATCGGCATGGCCATGCGGGCCATCTCCTACGATAAATTCGCTGTTCCGCTGATGGGCATCCCCATCGACACGATTATCGTCTTCACCTTTATCCTCGGTTCTTCCATGGCCGGACTGGCCGGTCTTCTCTATGCCCTCTCCTATCCGATCCTGGACCCGTTCATGGGGGCCATTATCGGGTGGAAAGCCTTTATCGCGGCGGTGGTCGGCGGCATCGGTGACATCCGCGGCGCGTTTCTGGGGGGCTTTCTCCTCGGTTTTGTGGAAATTCTGGTGGTGGCCTTTTTCCCTTCGACCTTCCGGGATCTGATCGCCTTTTCGATTCTGTTGATCATTCTCTGCGTCAAGCCGACCGGCCTGTTCGGCGTAGCCAAGACAACCAAGATATAACAGCAGGTAAAGATGCAACGGCTCACCGTACCGCTATTACTGGGCATCACGCTGATTGTCCTTGTGATGCTGTCCTATTACAATGTCATCGATCTCTATATCCAGTCGGTGATCATGTTTATCGGCATCAATATCATCTTTGCCGCCAGCCTCAATATCGTCAACGGCTACATGGGCGAATTCTCCTGCGGCCATGCGGCATTCATGGCGATCGGCGCCTATGCCGCATCGGTACTGAACGTTTTTCTCTTCACAAAGGACAGGGTTTTCGGTGAACCCCTCCTGAACCCGGAGTTTTCCCTCTATTTTTTTCCGTTCGTGCTTCTGGCCGGGGGACTGGCCGCAGCGGTGGCCGGTATGCTGGTGGCGCTTCCCTCCTTCAAGACCCGGGGGGATTACCTTGCCATCATCACCATTGCCGCCAACTTCATCGTCATCAGCACCATTGTCAATCTGGATGTGATCGGCGGTTCCCGCGGGTTTATGGGCATGCGGTCGGTCACCTTCGCGATGGAGGATGTGGTGGATCTGCCCTGGATGCTGATCTGGGTGATTCTGGGAACCTTTTTCTCCATCTGGCTCATCCGGCGCTATGTCTCTTCCACCTACGGAAAAGGCATCATCGCCATTCATCAGGACGAGGTGGCGGCGGAGATGATGAGCGTCAACACCAATAAAATGAAACTGATGGCCTTTATGATCTCGGCCGGTCTTGCCGGTCTTGCCGGGGGCCTCTTCGCCCACATTCTGGGGTACATCAACCCCAACTCCTTCGGCATCCTCAAATCCACAGAGGCCCTGGTCATGGTCTATCTGGGCGGCATGGGATCTCTGAGCGGATCGGTGCTGGCCGCCATCCTGTTTACGCTGCTGCTGGAAGGGCTCCGGTTCGTGATTCCCTGGATCGACTCCGGACTGCACTGGCTTCACCTGCTGCCGGATGACTATCAGGTGAGTCAGGTCTGGAAATGGGTGATCATTCCCCTGATTCTGGTGCTGCTGATGCAGTTCCGCCCCGAGGGGATCATGGGGAACAAGGAATTGTCCGATATCTTTCCCCGGCTGAAGAAATGGTACAGGTTCAAGTAATGACGGCAAATCGAGCATCCCAGGTGATCGTGCAGAAAGAGCCCCGGGTCAGTATGGCATCTGCTGAAGCGGCGCATTCGCTCATGGAAGTCCGTTTCCTGACCCAGAACTTCGGCGGACTCTGTGCCCTCTCCGATTTCAACATCACCTTTACCGGCGGGGAACTGGTGGCGCTCATCGGCCCCAACGGCGCGGGAAAGACCACCGTGTTCAACCTGGTCAGCGGATTTTACAAGCCTTCCCAGGGTGAGATCATCTTCAAGGACCGGAACATCAGCGGCATGAAACCCCATCAGGTGACGGGACTGGGGATTGCCCGGACCTTTCAGAATATCCGGCTCTGGCCCGACATGACCGTTCTGGACAACATCCGCATTTCCCAGCATCACCACCTCGGCTACTCCCTCTGGGATGCGCTGGTCCGGACCCGGAAATACCAGGAAGCGGAAGGGAAGATCGAAGAAAAGGCCAGGGAAATTCTTGAAGCGCTGGACCTGAGCCGGTTCATCAATGAACTGCCCAGGAATCTGCCCTACGGCATTCAGCGGAAGGTGGAAATCGCACGGGCGCTCTCGATCCAGCCGAAACTCCTGCTTCTGGATGAACCCGCTGCGGGACTCAATTCCCGGGATGTGCAGGATCTGATCCAGCTCATCCGCTGGATCCATGATACCTTCGACATTACCATATGGATGATTGAACACCAGATGGACGTGGTCATGAGCCTCTGTTCCTGGATCAAGGTCATCGATTTCGGCATCACCATCGCAGAGGGAACGCCGGAGGAGATCCGGAACAATCCCGATGTGATCAAGGCTTATCTGGGGGATGATACGATTTAATGCTGCTGGAAATTAAAGACCTGTATGTCAAATACGGAAACATCGAGGCGCTGCACGGCATTTCGTTTCATGTCAACACGGGGGAGATCGTCACCCTGATCGGCTCCAACGGGGCAGGCAAGACCACCACCCTTCATACGATCACCCGTGTGCCGCCGCCGGAAGGCCCCAGAGTCTCCGGAGGCGACATCCTCTACCAGGGCGAAAGCCTCCTGAATGTCGATCCTCATTTCGTGGTACAGAAATACAACATCGCCCTGGCGCCGGAAGGACGTCATATTTTCGGAAATCTGACGGTGGAGGAGAATCTCCGGCTGGCGACCTTCGCCCGGAAGGATGACGAAAAAATCCGGCAGGATTACAAACGGGTCTATGAGCTCTTTCCCCGGCTGTCGGAGCGCCGGAACCAGCGGAGTGAATCCCTCAGCGGCGGCGAACAGCAGATGCTCGCCGTGGGCCGCGCGCTGATGACCGGCTGTAACTTCATTCTCCTGGACGAGCCGTCCATGGGGCTGGCGCCGCTGCTGATGTATGACATGTTCCGTACCCTCAAAACACTGAACGAGCAGGGCATGACCATCCTTCTCATTGAACAGAACGCCCGTCTGGCCCTCAAGTTCGCCCACCGGGCCTACGTTCTGGATACCGGGGAAATCGTCATGGAAGGCCCGGCCCGGGAACTGGCCGATGATCCGGAAGTGCGGAAAGCCTATCTCGGTTAAATATGCCCCTCTTCTCTCTGCCCGTTCTCGCCCGTGGTCCCGGATGGATCGCGGTGGACAAGCCGGGCGGTATCAGCGTCCACAACGACCCCGGCCGTGACCTTTGCTCTCTGCTGACCCGGCAGGTGGAGGCAGACCCTACACTCCGTAACACTATTTCCTTCGACCCGGAGACGGGTCTGAAACCGGTTCACCGGCTCGACCAGTATACCAGCGGCGTCATGATTCTGGCGGCTTCAGCAGATGCAGCCCGGATGCTGGCGGCGCAGTTCGAGTCCCGGCAGGTGGCAAAGCGGTATCTGGCGATTCTGCACGGAGAACTGACGCCGCCGGAAGCTGCGGACGGCTGGGGCGTGTGGGACCGGCCTTTGACGCCAAAAGCGGAGGGGCGGAACAAGCCCGCCGGTAAAGGAAAAAAAGTCCCGTGCCAGACCCGCTACCGGATTTTCCGCCGCACCGCCCGGTATACCCTCATCGAATGCGAACCCCTCACCGGCCGCAAACACCAGATCCGCCGTCATGCCCGGCTGGCAGGTCATCCGGTGGTGGGGGATGCCCGCTATGGAACGCCCCGTTCCGTGAAATTCCTGCAGTCAGAACGTGATTTCAACCGGCTGGGACTCCATGCTGTATCCCTGACCCTGCAGCTTCCGGACAGGGATATGCCGGAAACCATCCGGACAGACGGGATGCCGCCGGAGATGACACGTCTGCTGGATGCGGATGTTTCTTCCTGAAGGCGGCAGTGCTGTTTATGCGATTTTTAATTCGTCACTTCCCCGTCACTTCATCAATCCACCCCAGATAACCGGCGGAACCGCCCTCGATCGGCAGGCGGACAATCTCCGGTTCTTCATAACTGTGATGGGTTGAAATGAATTTTTCCAGTTCATCATACAGATCGACACGGGTCTTCATCAGCAGAAGCAGTTCCTCATCCTTGTTCAGTTCCTTTTTCCACTCATAAAAACTCGTGATCGCTGTCATCTGAACGCAGGCTGCCAGACGTTCACGCAGCAGCAGTCCGGCCAGTTTTTCCGCTTCTTCCTTGTTTCCGCAGGTTGTCAGCACCATACAGTAGTCACTCATTCCATACCTCCCTGACGTCTCTTGTTCCGGCGTCTGTTGGATAATATTTCACAGGATAGCATACCTTTATTCCGGATTCAAACGCTGATGTTATGACAGATAGACCGGAATTTCCGAGATTGCCCTTGACATTGGTTTGGATTCAAAATATGCAATATAATATTATTGAAACAGAGACTATGAAAATATCATTCATTTTGAAGGAGTTGTTTTTATACCCGCCTTATTACCAGTTTACTGCTTACAATTCGACTCGTTTTTACAGAAACCGTCATGCGGATGAGACAAGTATGGAATGATACCGGTCCATTCCGTTGCCGGACCGGTAATCCGGCTTCCCGGTTCATCTACAAAGGGAGCATTTACAATGGAAGCATTTAACCTGCCCATCGGCAGGATGATCGAAGCCTTTATCAATTTTTTTGTAGACAATTATGCCTTCATCACCAAAGCCATGTCAGAGGTGCTGGAAGGCGGATTTTCCGCTCTGGTGAATGTGATGATGATGCCGCAGCCCTGGCTTCTGATCCTCATCCTGACCCTGCTGGCCTGGGGGATCACGCGGAAATGGAACATTGCCCTTCTGGCGCTGATCGGCCTGATGATCATCTGGGGCATGGGGCTCTGGGAGCCAACCATCAGCACCATTGCGCTGGTGCTCATTTCAACCCTGTGTGCTGTCATCATTGCGGTTCCGCTGGGTATTCTGACGGCGCTGTTCAAGCCCGTGAACCGGGTGATCATGCCGATCCTCGACCTCATGCAGACCATGCCCGCCTTTGTGTATCTGATCCCGGCCATCCCCTTTTTCGGACTCGGACCGGTGGGGGCCATATTCGCCTCGGTGATCTTTTCCATGCCGCCCACTGTCCGGCTGACCTGTCTGGGAATCCTTCAGGTTCCCGGAGAGATGTCCGAGGCGGCGGAGGCGTTCGGATGTTCCAGATGGCAGAAGCTGGTTAAAATCCAGTTGCCGCTGGCGACCCCGACCATTCTGGCCGGGGTGAACCAGACCATCATGCTGGCGCTGTCCATGGTCGTCATTGCCGCCATGATCGGCGCCAAAGGGCTCGGCGGAGAGGTATGGCGGGCCATTCAGCGGCTGGAAGTGGGCCGTGGATTCGAGGCCGGTATCGGGATTGTCATTCTGGCGATTATTTTTGACCGGGTGGTGCAGCGGGCCGGCAAGCGGGCATGATTTCCGATGAAATTGAAGATGTGTTACACTTTAAACCTGAAAGGAGAATGGTTATGAAAAGAAAATGGACAATGGTTCTGATGCTGGTGCTGACCTTGATGATCGCAGTGACCTCCCAGGGACTGGCGGAAGAGAAAGAAGTGGAGCTGGCCTATGTGGAATGGGCAGACGCTACCGCAAGTACCAACCTGGTAAAGGCGGTCCTGGAAGAGAAGATGGGATATGACGTGGAGATTACCCCCGTGAGCGCCGCGGCCATGTGGCAGGCGGTGGCATCCGGCGATGTGGACGCCATCGTGGGCGCCTGGCTGGAGACCACCCACGGCCATTATCTGGAGAAGGTCAGGGATCAGGTGGAAAACCTGGGACCGAATCTGCATGGAACGCGGATTGGTCTTGTTGTACCGTCCTATGTGACCATCGATACCATTACGGAACTGAAAGAAAACGCCGAAAAATTCGACGGTAAAATCATCGGTATCGATCCCGGTGCGGGGCTGATGAGCAAAACCGAAAAGGTAATCGAAGACTACAACCTGGACAACTACGAACTCATGGAAGGCAGTGACGCCACCATGACGGCGGTTCTGAAGAACAACATCAAGGATAACAACTGGGTCGTCGTGACCGGCTGGACCCCCCACTGGAAGTTCGGAAAATGGGATCTCAAGTATCTGGAAGATCCCAAAGGAATCTACGGCGGCGAAGAGCATATCGACACCGTGGTTCGCAAGGGACTGAAGGAGGACATGCCGAAGGTCTACGCATTTCTGGATGCCTACGAAATCAACCCCAAGGAACTGGCCACATTGATGTCCTGGATCGCTGATGGAACAGAGCCTTACGCAGCCGCTAAACGCTGGATGAAGGAGAATCCCGAAAAGGTTGAATCCTGGATTCCGTAACGGGATCATACGATGGAGATACGGAAGGCGTTCATCCCTTCCCGCATTTCTGAGCGATTCTGAAACAAAGAACCGCAGCAGGGGCAAAGACAAGTCTGCCCCTGCTGCGGATTACACCATATGAAGCGGTTCCGTTTTCTCCGCCAATCCCGCCTGTCGGGACAGGGGCAGGGGGCGGAACCGTTTTTTATTGGAAGGAGCAGAAATGAAAGACAATATGCCATGCCTACATGAACTGTTCATGCAGCAGGCCCGGAAAACACCCGATGCGGTCGCCGCCGTGGACGGAGACCGCCGCATATCCTATGCCGAACTGGACCGGATGACCGATCATCTGGCCGGTTATCTGCAAGCCAGAGGAGTGACACTGGATGATCCGGTCGGCATTTTCATGGAAAAGTCCCTGGAATATATCGCCGCTTATATCGCCATCCTCAAAGCAGGCGGCGGCTATATGCCGCTGGATCTGGAATACCCGGATGCACTGCTGGGGAAAATCCTCGATGAAGCACAGCCAAAGGCGGTGATCACAAAACTTCCCTATGCAGACCGGCTGGATGACGGAAGGGTTCCGGCCATCCTCAATATCGACAGCGACATGTCCTGGAAGGAATGCCGCTACGACAAGGCTGCCGTGGCGGAGATTACCCCCGACCACCTCGCCTATGTGGTCTATTCTTCCGGAACGACCGGTGAACCCAAAGGCATACTGGCGCCCCACCGGGGATCGGTCCATTCCTACACCACCCGTTTCGAAATCAGCGATTACCAGCCCGGCGACCGTGTCGCCTGCAATGTCTTCTTTGTATGGGAACTGCTGCGGCCCCTGCTCCGGGGCGGCGCGGTCTATGTCATCCCCGATGAAATCATTTATGATCCCGTTCCCCTGCTGGACTATATCGAATCGAACGGCATTACCGAGACGCTGTTTACGCCGTCGCTGCTGGAAACCGTGTTCAATGTGGTGGATACCGAAACGGTGCGGACAAAGTTCGCCACCATGAAGGTGCTGTGGCTCAACGGAGAGGTGGTCACGGCCCGGCTCCGCCGGCGGGCGATGGAAAGCCTTCCCCCGGACGTGCGGCTTCTGAATATCTACAGCATCAGTGAATGTCACGACGTATCGGTGGAAGACCTGCGGAAATTCGAGGCGCTGGAGTCGGGCGTCTGCTCGGTGGGAAATCTCATGAAGGGTGTGACGGCCCGGCTCATGGACGACAACCTGCAGCCGGTTTCCGAAGGCGCTGTCGGGGAACTCTTCATCGGCGGCCCCGGTCTGGCCAGGGGGTATCTGAAAAAGCCGGAACTGACGGCCGAGCGGTTTGTGGAACTGGACGGCCGGCGGTACTACCGGACCGGTGATCTGGCGGTCATCCACCCGGACGGCCGGCTGGAGATCAAGGGGCGGTGCGACTACATGGTCAAGGTCCGCGGGTACAGCATTCATCTCGGGGCGGTGGAGACGGCCCTTCTGGAAAACGCGGATGTGAAAAGCTGCGCCGTCATCGCCGAAGGGCAGGAGGGCGAAGACAAGCGGCTGGTCGCCTATGTGGTCCGGAATGCCGGTGCGGACTGGCGGATCGACCCGGAGACCGGCATCAGCACCGATCTGCGGGAGCGGATCAAGCCCCATCTGGCCCACTATATGGTTCCCAGTGTCTTTGTGGAAATGGACAGCATCCCCCTCAACGCGGCCAGCGGGAAACTGAACCGGAAACAGCTTCCCGCCGCTCCGAAGCTGAAGCCGGTCGATTTCAGTGATATCCGTCTGGGAAAATCGGCCGGTGTCGGGGAACAGGAGGCGGCGCTGCAGACCATCTGGGAACGGATACTGGGCCTCAAGCCCGGAACCATTGACCGGGAGTCCGACTTTTTCGACTATGGCGGTCATTCTCTTCTGGCGGTTCAGATGGCCTCTGCGGTGGCGTCCATTTTCGGAACCGAGCTCCGGGTGAAGGATGTCTATGAAACGCCGGTCCTGAAGGATATGGTTGCGGCGATCAACGCGGGGGGAACCGAAGGCGGACCGAGCCGCTCCATCCGGGAAGACGCGGTACTCGATCCGGCCATCCGGCCCGACCCGGCCACCCGTCCCATTCCTCTTTCCAGAGCCAAAAAGGTGTTTCTTACCGGTTCCACCGGTTATCTGGGGGGATTTCTGCTGGATGAACTGCTCCGGGAAACCGACGCGGACATCTACTGTCTGGTCCGGGAAAAAAACGGTGACCCGGTGAACGCAAGGGAACGGATCGTCAACAACCTCAGGCAGTACAAAACCTACCGCAAGGCGGATGAAAAACGGATCATGCCGGTGGTGGGGGATCTGACCAGACCGCTGCTGGGGCTGTCGCAGGAAGCCTTTGACCGGCTGGCGGATGAAATCGATTTTCTCTTTCACTGCGGTTCTCTGGTCAACTATGTCTACTCCTATGCCGTCATCCGTCCGGCCGCGGTCAACGGAACCGAGGAGGTACTCCGCCTGGCCTCCCGGACGCGGACCAAGCCCCTTCACTACATCTCCACCAACGGTGTTTTTCCCGGCGGGGACAAGACCCCGTATATGGAAAACCGGGAAATCGACAGCTTTGCCGACCGGCTGGAGGGCGGCTACTGCCCCGCCAAGTGGGTGGCGGAAAAGATCGTATGGGAAGCCATTGACCGGGGACTGCCGGTCTGCCTCTACCGGCCCGGCAACATCGGCCACCACAGTGTCACCGGTGTGATCAATGAGAACGATTTCCAGGCCCTGATTGTGGAAGCCTGCAAAAAAGTCCAGTACGCCCCGGACCGGCCCGACTGGATGTTTGAAATGACACCCGTCGATTTTCTGGTGAAGACCATTGTCACCTTTGCGGAAAAACCGGCCCATTTCGGCAATGTCTACAATGTGGTGGAAAGCAATCCCATGCCCGCCATGACAGTATTTGAAATGCTGTCGGCGTCCGGATTTATTGACGGATATGTGAGTTATGACGACTGGCGGGAGATGCTCTACCGGACCGGACAGGCGGAAAATGATCCCATTCTCAACGTCCTGGCCCAGTCCCTCGACGATGTGGAGCCGTATCTGTCGGATACCAGCGTCTATGACCGTACCCGCCTCGACCGGGCCATCTCCATCGAAGGCATCGAAACTGATATTCCGGATAAAGAGTATTTCCGGAAACTGGTCGATGTCTGAATCGGATCATCATTACGGGGAACCCGGTTGCGCCGGGTTCCCCGTGTCCGGAAAATGAACGGTTGAACATCCCCTCCTTCTTTGTTTCCTTCGGCATTCTGCTCCTTCTGTACAAAGCGGAAATCGGGTTGAATCTTGATTTTTCACAAATGATGAATTATATCTATCTGCTGTAATCTCAATATCTGCCAGCCTCATCTCTGATTCCCCTGCAGGAAAATAATGAACTGTTTTCTGGCTGACGTTTCCACTGAACTATGCCGGCAGGAATTCTTATATCTGATGACTGTGGAACCGCAATCCGGAGCAGAAGTACCGATTCATGATAAAAAAACGGAAATCAAGACGCCCCCGAAACAGGAACGAACGGCGAACCGCCCCCAGACCGGTTCTGCGCCGTCTGATGCTGCCGCTGACCGTTGTACTGGTTCTTCTTATCGGCGGTTTTTTCGCCATCATGATGGCGCACCACGAAGACCATCTGGAAGAGACCGTGGCAAGAGATATTGCCGCCATTCCGGAACGGCTGTCCCAGTCCCTGCTGAGCGAGGCCGCCGGGCTCGACATGACGCTTGCCGCTCTCACCCGGAGCGGCCAGATGCCCGAAGCCCTGAAGGAGCGCGACAGAAATCGTCTGCTGACAGTATACGAACCGCTGTTCCGGCAGATACGCCAAATCCACGGGGTGAGCCATTTTTATTTCATGGATCCGGACCGGGTATGTATCCTGCGCCTTCACAAACCGGAACAGCATGGTGACGTGATTGACCGGTTCACAGCCCGTGAGGCGGAACGAACCGGCAGGGCTGCCGGCGGGATTGAACTGGGACGGCTGGGAACCTTTACGCTGCGGGTTGTCCACCCGGTCTATGCAGA
>JBEPXL010000012.1:0-19758 GCA_041641935.1 Desulfobacteraceae bacterium
CGTCATAGATATTGAGAATCCGGTCTTCCGTGCTGTAGAAGGAGAGTACCGGTGTCGCATCGAGGCGCACCTTCTCCAGCGGATCCAGAAAGAAGGCGTCATACAGCGTCTTGAACAGACGGGTCCGCCGCCGTTCCAGAAGGCCGAAACCGTTTCTGTTCTTGATGACACCGGGAAAGACGAAATCCGCATACCGGCGAAGGGCGTCGGCCAGTTTCGGCAGACGGTTCTGCGCCCGGTAGAGATCGCCGTAGTACGCCAGAAAAGAGGTGACAATGGCACGGGGATTCAGTGTCAGTATGGCGTTGATCAGAATGATTTTCCGGAATGGCGTTTCCGCCATTGCTGCACTGTGGAGCAGGGGAATGGCCGAATAGCAGGCGCCGATGCCGAACAGGGGAAGTCCCTCACGCTGACTGATACTGGCGGCCTTTTCCAGAACCGTCCGGGTATCCTGAAGGGTTGCCTCCAGAGAAAAGCGGGCCGGAGACGTTCCGTGCCCCGAATAGTTGAAGGAGATGAGATCAAAAGAGGCATGGATCAGCCGCCGGAACAGCCGGACCTGCTGGACGTGGTTTCCGCCGATCAGCGGCGGTATAAAGAGAATTCCCTGTGGAGAGGGGGGGCGGACCCGGAGCCATTCGGGGGCGGATTCGACATTTGTGTCATCCTGACAGGTTTCATAGATGAACTTCATACAGAAGGCGTATATCCGCAAACAGGGAGGAGTGCAAGTCCGGACGGAGGAAAGACTACACCATCTTCAGATACACAACCATTGCCCCGCTTTTCCGCTTCCGCCCCTTTTCCCACTCGTACGCCAGCACCCACTGCCGTTCTTTCAGGTCAAGAATCCTGGTCTCCACCACATCGGGCAGGATGGGACGACCATCCGAATGGAGTCCCTTGCCGACAATCACCAGCACCGTCCGCTTGCCCTTGTAGCGGGCTTTGCGGATAAACTCCTCGGTTTCCGCCACTGCTTCCTGGGAGGTCTTTCCGTGAAGATCGAGTTCTTCCTGGGGCAGGGGATAGGTTTTGAGCAGCTGCCGTACCGTCGGTGGACGGTTCCGGGGCAGGGCATCGGTTTTGGCCTGCAGCAGGGCTTCCGTCGTCTTGCCGGCGAGGGACTCTTCCAGAAGCGTTTCAAAATCTTCATCCGGTTCCATCGCTTCATCATCGGTCGGAATGTCCTGCCACTCCTGTGAATCCCTGCCGGTGTTTCCGGCAGACTGCCGGAAGTAGAATGAAAAATCCGTATCTTCTCCAAACAGCGGTATACCGTGGCGGTTCATCGGTCTTCTGAACTTTTTCCGCTGTTTCGAAGGTTCCGGGGGCGTCGGGGCTACCTTGGCCCGGTTTTCCGGCAGCGGAACAACCGGTTCTGCCTTGCCGTCGTCCCGGAAATAGTCGGTAAAATCGGTCTCCTCCTGAAACACGGGAAGGCCGTGACGGTTCACCGAAGATACGGATTTCGTCTTTTTCTTTTCCGGTTTAGGAGCGGCAGCTTTCTGGTTCGCTGTTTTTCTGTTGTTCACCGGTGCCGCTGACCGGACGCGCGGAGTGGTCTTTCCCGGTTTTGCACTGCTCTTTGTACCGCCGGTAACCGTTTTGGGGGATCGTCCTGGCGTCTTTTGCTTCTGACGCTTTCCCGGTCCCGCTGCCGGGGCAACCTTCTTCTGCTTTCCGGTTCCGGTCCGGGATTTTGTCTGTTTCGGCGCTTTCTTCTGCTGATCTTTCTGCACCGGTGCGGTTTGTGTCACTTTTTTTCTGGATGCTTTCTGCCGGTTTTTGTTTTTCTTCCCGGCTTTTGCTGACGTACCGGTCCCGTCAGCCTTTCCGGCGGATGTTCCGCCTGTTGTTCTGGTGCGTGTATCTTTTTGCGTGGAAAGAATTTCCTGTAATTTTTCAAATATGGACATACGGGTATCGTCTGGATTGCGTCGTCTGTTTTTTTCCTTGCAAAATGGTAAGGCAGAACGGGCAGATTTCAACAGCCACCCGTCAGGCGGTCTTGTCCGGATACGCGCAGAGGTCATACAGCGGGCATTTCCCGCATTTCGGTTTTTTTGCTGTACAGATGTCCCGTCCGAAATAGATCAGGCAGAGACTGAAACCGTCCCATTCCTTCTCCGGAAGAATCTCCATCAGCTCGTATTCGATCTTTGTCGGGTCCGTGTGCCGGGTCAGTCCCAGCCGCCCGGAAATCCGTTTGACATGGGTATCCACCACAATCGTCGGAACCCCGAACGCGGCACTCAGTACCACATTGGCGGTTTTCCGTCCGACGCCGGGAAGTGTCAGCAGTTTTTCCATTGTATCCGGTACAACGCCATCGAATGTTTCCAGCAGTGCCTGTGAGCAGCTCCGGATATTCTTTGCCTTGTTGTGGAAAAAACCGGTGGACCGGATCAGGGATTCGATCTCGTCGATGGATGCCGATGCCATCGCCCCGGGGTCAGGACATCTCCGGAACAGCATCGGCGTGACCGCATTGACCTGTCTGTCTGTACACTGGGCTGAGAGAATGGTCGCCACCAGCAGTTGAAAGGGATTCCGGTGATCCAGCTGTGTCTTGACATCCGGATACCGTGACCTTAAGATGTGGCATATCCTTTCAATATCCGCTTTTTTTTTCATCATTGGTTCCCTTTTTGTCCGCCCCGCAGGCGATCTGATACCGTTACTGAAAAATGTTGTCACAAGGCCGGAAGGAGGAAGGTTACGCGTAAATTCCGATGCTTCCGCTGCCGGAAAGATGTGCTGTGACTGTTTTTTTCAGTTTTCTAACATAATCTTAACAATTCAGGAGTATAATCATATATGGCTTTGCGTCAAAGAAAACCACGGGCACTGGGGCTTTGCTCCGGTGGCCTGGACAGTATACTGGCCGGTCTGGTGCTCCGGGAGCACGGGGTTGCCGTCGAGTGGGTTTCTTTTGAAACACCGTTTTTTTCTGCGGACAAGGCCCGCAAAGCATCCCGGAATACCGGTATTCCGCTGACGGTGAAAGACATCACACCGGTCTACATGGAAATGCTCCGGAACCCCCGCTGCGGGTACGGGCAGAATATGAACCCATGTCTTGACTGCCATACCCTCATGTTCCGGATTGCCGGGGAGATGATGGCGGAAAAGAACGCCGATTTTCTGTTCAGCGGTGAAGTAGTGGGCCAGCGACCCATGTCACAGACCCGGACCTCGCTCCGGTATGTGGAAAAGCACTCCGGACATGAAGGCCGCATTGTCCGGCCTTTGAGCATACAGCTTCTTCCGGAGACGATTCCGGAACAGGAGGGGCTGATTGACCGGAACGCCCTCTGCGGCATCTCCGGACGGGGCCGGAAAGAACAGATCGCCCTGGCGGAGAAACTCGGTGTGACCGACTATCCCGCGCCGGCCGGGGGCTGTCTTCTGACCGACAGGATGTATACCGTCCGCCTGAAGGATCTCTTCGATCATCAGAAGACATCTGCCGTGGATGAACTTCATCTGCTGCGATATGGACGGCATTTCCGCCTCGATCCCCATACAAAAATCATCGTGGGACGGGATAAACAGGACAATGAAGCCATTCTGCGGCACTATCAGCCGGACCGGGACACCTTCATCAAGACTCCCGAGGTGCCGGGGCCGGTGGTGCTGGTTCCGAACAGTTCCGACAGAGAAGCGGTAATGAAAGCCGCCGCTCTCTGTGTGGGGTACAGCAAAACACCCCATGATACCCCGGAAGTCCGGATCATTACCCCGGCCGGAAAAGAGGTCGTCCGGGTAAAGGGCATGCCGCCGGAAGCGGTCCGGAACCGCATGATCGAGGCCCGGAAAAAGGGTGGCCGTTAACGTTCCGGCATCCGGGCGCTCAGCTGTCCGCAGGCGGCAGATATATCCTGCCCCTTGCTATGCCGGATTACTGCTGTATAATTATGATGATGGAGTACTTCCTGAAACCGGCTGACCGTCTCTTCATCAGGCCGGCGGAATTCACTCTCCGCATGCTCGTTAAAGGGGATGAGATTGATTTTCGACCGGACCGGACGGAGAAGCCGGGCCAGCTTTCCGGCATCTTCGGGTGTGTCGTTGATCCCCTTCATCAGGATGTACTCAATGGTGATCCGCCGACGGTTTTTCAGGGGATAGGCCTGACAGGCGCGGATCAGTTCTTCAACGGGATACCGGCGGTTCACCGGCATGATGCGGTTTCGGGTCTTGTTATCAGCGGCGTTTAATGATACTGCAAGATTAATCTCTGTGTCATGGCCCAGCCGGTATATTTCCGGCACGAGACCGGCCGTGGAGACGGTCACCCGGCGCGGCGAAAACTGCATCCCGGCCTGCTGGTCCGTCAGAATATCGATGGCCCTGACCAGGTTGTCATAATTGGCAAGGGGTTCTCCCATGCCCATGAAGACGATGTTGGTCAAACGAAGGGGATCATCGGCGGCGATGTCACGGGCAATGTCACGGACCTGGCCGACGATTTCCCCCGGCGTCAGATTCCGGCGGAAGCCTCCTCTGGCAGTGAGGCAGAAGCGGCATCCCTGGGCACAGCCGGCCTGGGTCGAAATGCAGATGGTATAGTGGTTCTTCTCCGGGATCAGGACCGATTCGATACACCGGTCGTCGTGCAGCTCAAACAGGTATTTTATGGCGCCGTCCCGGGAGGTTTCCGTCTGCACCCGGTGCAGGCGGTCAATGGTAAAATAGTCCGGCAGGAGTGCCCGGAGGGGTTTCCCCAGATCGGTCATCTCCTCAAACCGGTCCATCTGCCGGAGGTAGACCCATTTCATGATCTGCGTGGCCCGGTAGGAGGCAATACCGCGGGTAGCGAGCCATGCCGTCAGCTGGTCACGGGTCAGATTTTTGAGGTCGGTGGTGTTTGCGTTCATATCATATTTCAAATACAGAGAATGATTGGGATCGATTTTGCTTGACATTATATTGTATTAACTTTAAAATCAAGAGTTTTAATTTGGAGCGAAAGTGGAGCGATAATGTTTGATAATCTGAGCAGCAGGCTCGACTCTGTCTTTAAAAGCCTGAAAGGACACGGCAAACTCAATGAGAAAAACATTGAGGACGGGCTGCGGGAAGTCCGGATGGCCCTTCTGGAGGCCGATGTCCACTACAAAGTTGCCAAGCAGTTTATCGCCGGTGTCCGGGAGCGGGCCATGGGCCAGGAGGTGATGAAAAGCCTCACACCGGGACAGCAGGTGGTCAAGATCGTCAACGATGAACTGACCACGCTGATGGGGTCCACCCATGAAGGGGTTCATCTGGATGGGCCGAAGCCCGTGTCGGTGATGATGGTGGGGCTCCAGGGATCCGGTAAGACCACTTCCGCGGGGAAACTTTCCATCTTTCTGCGGGGAAAGGGAAAATCGCCCTATCTGGTGCCGGCGGATGTATACCGGCCTGCCGCCATTGACCAGCTGAAAAAGCTGGGAAGCCAGATCAAGGTTCCGGTCTATCCGTCCACGACGGATATGGACCCGGTGGACATCTGCCGGAACGCCCGGACCGAAGCCCAGAAGGCGGGATGCGATACACTGCTGATCGATACGGCGGGACGGCTTCATATCGATGCGGAACTGATGGCGGAACTGACCCGGATCCGGGAGGCGGTTCAGCCCTCGGATATCCTTCTGGTCGCCGATGCCATGACCGGCCAGGATGCGGTCAATATCGCCAAGTCCTTTGACGATGCCCTCGACATCGGCGGCGTAATCCTCTCCAAAATGGATGGTGACGCCCGCGGCGGCGCGGCCCTCTCCATCAAGACCATCACCGGCAAACCGATCAAGTTCATCGGTGTGGGGGAAAAGCTGAACCAGCTCGAGGCGTTCCACCCGGACCGGATGGCGTCCAGCATTCTGGGCATGGGGGATGTGCTGACCCTCATCGAAAAGGCCCAGGAGAATGTGGACGAGGAGAAAGCGGTTGAACTGGAGCGGAAGCTCCGGAAAAACCAGTTCACCCTGGAGGATTTCCGGGACCAGATGGTCCAGATCCGGAAGATGGGTTCCCTGAGTGATCTCATGGGCATGATTCCGGGCATGAACAAGATGAAGCAGATGAAAAACCTGGAGGTGGATGACAGCGAGCTGGTCCGGATCGAGGCGATTATCAACTCCATGACCCCTGCGGAACGGACCAATCACCAGATCATCAACGGCAGCCGGCGCAAGCGGATTGCCAGGGGCAGCGGAACACGGGTGCAGGATGTGAACCGGCTCCTCAAGAATTACGCCCAGGTAATGAAAATGATTAAAAAACTGAACAAAGGCGGTATGCGCGGACTGGGCCGGGGAATGCTGCCGTTCTGAAAGAAATATTCAAAGGAGAACAAAACGAATGCCAGTGAAGATCAGACTTGCCAGACATGGCGCAAAGAAGAGACCCTATTACCGAATCGTAGTTGCCAACAGCGAAAGCCCGAGAGACGGCAGATTTCTGGAGACGATTGGAACCTACAATCCCTTGCAGGACCCGGCGGAAGTTACCCTGAATATGGATCGGGTCAAGTACTGGGTGGATCAGGGTGCAATACCTACGGATACCGTAAAGAGCCTGCTGAAAAACCAGGAAGTTCCTTCAAGTACCGTATAAGCGCAATCGGATTTACCCCTGATTCTCAACAACCAACAAAGGAGGCGGAGCTATGAAAGATCTGATCAAGTACATCGCTCAGGCACTGGTGGATAATCCGGAACAGGTGTCTGTTGAGGAGGTAGAGGGAAATCAGACCTCGGTACTGGAACTCAAGGTCGCCAAGGAGGACCTGGGAAAGGTTATTGGGAAACAGGGGCGTACGGCCCGGGCCATGCGGACGATTCTGAGCGCGGCCTCGGCCAAGGTCAAGAAACGTACTGTACTCGAAATACTTGAGTAAACCGGTGACGGAAGAGGGGTATCTGCTGATCGGAACGGTCATCGGGGCCCACGGCATCAAAGGGTTCCTGAAGGTCCGGTCCTATGCAGAGAGCCTCTCCGTTTTCGAACCGGATAACGACGTTCTTCTGAGCGATTCGGCAAACCGGAAGAAGACCTTTACCGTTCGTGGGGCAAGTCCCCACAAACGGGGAGTTCTTCTTTCTCTTGCCGGCATCGATACCCGGGAGCAGGCCGAATCTCTGGTCGGTGCCGACTTTTTAATCGCAAAAGACACTCTCCCGGAGCTGGCGGAAGATACCTATTACTGGTCGGATCTGATCGGCCTGTCCGTCTATACAGTGGATGATGTGTATCTTGGTGACATCACGGAGATCATCCCGACCGGCAGCAACGATGTCTATGTCGTCCGGGAACGGGACAGGGAAATTCTCATTCCGGCGCTGGTCGATGTGGTCCGTGAGGTCCGTCTGGCCGAGAAACGCATGCGGGTGGACCTGCCGGAAGGGCTCGGTCCGTGACCGGGAAGCACCAGTGACCGGATCAATGATCCACTGACACGGCTTCCCGGGGCTGTCCCGGCCGTTCATCGGCAGGCAGACCGGAAACGGAGCGCCCGGAGCGGAACAGGGAATCGCTGATCATGAAGTTTATTGTACTGACCATTTTTCCCGACATGTTCACCCCGTTCTGGGAAAACGGGATTGTCCGCCGGGCCATCGAGAATGGCCACATTGCAACGGAAGCGGTCGATCTTCGCCTGTTTACCCGGGACCGGCACCGGACGACGGATGACCGTCCCTACGGCGGCGGGCCCGGCATGGTCATGAAGCCGGAACCGCTGGCAGCAGCGGTCCGTTCCGTAAAAGAGCGGATACCATCGGCCAGGACGGTATTGATGAGTCCCCAGGGCCGTCCCTTTCATCAGCATGTCGCCCGGCGTCTTTCGCGGGAGGCAGGGCTGATTTTTGTATGCGGGCGGTACGAAGGACTCGATGAGCGCTTCTGCCGGAATTATATCGATGAAGAAATTTCCATCGGGGATTTTGTGCTGACCGGCGGTGAACTGCCGGCCATGATGATCATGGATGCCGTCACGAGACTCATTCCCGGAACCCTCGGCGGGGAGGGGGCTGCAGAGATGGATTCCTTTGCCGAAGGACTTCTGGAGCATGCCCATTACACAAGACCGCCGGAATTTGAAGGCGAAACGGTTCCGCCGGTACTGCTGTCGGGAAATCATCAGGCGATCGAACAGTGGCGGCTGGAAACCTCTTTGATCCGGACATTCCTGAAACGACCGGATCTGCTGGAAAACCGGGCCCTGAACCGTGAGGAAATCCGCATTCTGAAAAAGTGGTGTGACGAGATTGAAAGAATTATCCGGAGCCAGCCTGCACCTGGCGCTGATCCATTATCCGGTCGTCAATAAAAACGGCGAAACCATTGCATCAGCGGTCACCAATCTGGATATTCATGATATTGCCAGAATTTCCAGAACCTACGGAATACGTTCTTTCCATATCGTGACACCGCTGAAAGACCAGCAGGTTCTGGTGCGGCGGATTATTTCCCACTGGCTCACCGGCGGCGGCGCGGACTATAATTCCGACCGGCGGGATGCCCTGTCGCTGATCCGGCTGCAGTCTTCCGTGGCCGACGCGGTGGCGGAGATCCGGGAGGCAGGGGCGGGAACCCCGAAACTGGTCGCTACCTGCGCCCGCATGCGCCCGGAAAGTGTCGGCTATACTGTGATGCGGGAATTCATTGCCGAAGGCCGGCCCTGTCTGCTCTGTTTCGGCACAGCCTGGGGGCTGCCGGAGACATTTCTGAAGGAAGCCGATTACGTTCTGGATCCTATCGACGGCGGAACCGGATATAATCACCTTTCGGTCCGGTCGGCGGTTTCCATCATTCTGGACCGGCTTGTGGGGCAGTACCGGTAAGCCATACCGGAAAACAACCAATGTATGATGTGCAAGGGGAAAAGCGATCAATGCTTTTCTCCCTCTGTTTTTTGAACGGATTTAAATCATATACTTCTTACGGATCACTGGTCCATGATCAATGGTCACTGAAAAAGGGGGAATCATGAAAACACTGGAGAATATCGAACGGGAGATGATGCGGATGGACATTCCCGAGTTCAGTTCGGGAGACAAGGTCAAAGTCCACGTCAAGATCAGAGAGGGCGAAAAAGAACGGATCCAGGTCTTTGAAGGCGTCGTGATCAGCAAGAGAAACGGCCTCACCAATGCCACCTTCACGGTACGGAAGGTTTCCTACGGTGTCGGAGTGGAACGGATTTTTCCGCTGCACTCACCGGCCATCGACAAGATCGAGCGGGTGACCCGTGGCCGTGTCCGGCGGTCGAAAATCTACTATCTGCGCAACCTCCGTGGAAAAGCCGCCCGGCTCAAGGAACTGCGATAGGTCCGAACCCGTGATGAACCTGTGGGCCTATGAATATCGGACGCATGAACAGGGATATTCTCTGATTGCAGGTGTTGACGAGGCCGGCCGGGGCCCCCTGGCCGGTCCGGTCGTTTCGGCGGCTGTGATTCTGCCCGACGGATTTTCGCCGACAAAAGTGGCCGACTCCAAGATGCTGACGCCCCGGCAGCGGAATCTCCTCTTTGAAGAGATCCGGAAACATGCCATTGCCGTGGGGGTTGGCCGGGTGGCGCCCGAAGAGATTGACCGCATCAATATCCTGCAGGCCGCCCTCCGTTCCATGGCGAAAGCGGTCGAACGCCTGACGCCGCAACCGGATTATCTTCTGATTGACGGAAAATTCACCATTCCCTCCCGCCTGCCCCAGTCGCCGATAGTCAAGGGCGATACCCTGAGCATTTCCATTGCGGTCGCCTCGGTTGTGGCCAAAGTGACCCGGGACCGGATCATGACCGAATACCACAATACCTATCCCCAGTACGGCTTTGCCGCCCATAAAGGCTATCCCACCCTTGCCCACAGGGCTGCCATCCGTGAATTCGGCCCCTGCCCGATTCATCGCCGCACCTTCAAAGGGGTCAGAGAATATGTCGGATAGCCGCAGGCAGTTCGGTCAGGCCGGAGAGGAGATCGCCGCCCGGTATCTGGAACAGCACGGCTATCGCATCATTGCCCGCAATTACCGTACACGGGCCGGTGAAATCGATATCATCGCCCGGGACCGGGATACACTGGTCTTTGTGGAAGTGAAGACCCGCCGCTCCGTCTACTTCGGAAATCCAAAATATGCCGTTGACCGCCGCAAACAGCAGAAAATATCCCGGGCTGCCCTGTTCTATCTCCAGGACACCGGCCAGAGCCGTGTAAAAGCCCGCTTTGATGTGGTTTCCATCCTCTCCGCCGGCGGGCGGACGGATGTGGAACTGGTAAAAAACGCCTTTGATCTGGCCCGGTTCTGACCTTTTCCATGACGGAATTCTACGTCATATTGCCTTTTTCCTCCGGTTCTGCTAAAACTTCCGTTATATCATTCTGCCCATCATTCAGCATTGTAACTGGCTGCATTGGTACAGGGAATACTATACACAGGGGCAATGCCCCCTGAACCATGACAGCGCTCTGTTTTCCGGATCAAAAGAGATCTTCCGGAACGGCGGTCCGTCTGTTGTTTTCAGCAAAGCAGAGATCATGTTTAGCAGAGAAACCAGAGAGATACTCGATTTTTTTCTCCATATATACCGTCTCCAGCTCGGTGTGCCCGGTGGCAAGGGACAGTATGTTCCGCTGCCGTCCCCCTATGGTCCGGATGTCATTTTTGAACTCCGGGTTCTGCGGGATGAACGGTGGCTGACCCGGCGGATGTCCATCGGTCCCCTCGGAGAAGAGAGCGGCAGTAAAAGCAAATGCTTCAAGGTGATCTATGACGAGATACTGGTCGTCAAACTGCCGCCGACCGTCATTACTGATTTTGATGTGTATCTGAAAAATATTGATGCCGAACGGCGGATCGCTGAACATCTTTCGGCGGATATGCAGTGCATCACCCCCAGTGTTTCTGCGGTGCTGCGGAAAATCCCGCCCTTTTCCCGGTATGCCGACCGCCGGTTTTCCGATCTGGAAATCCTGTGCATGGAGCGGTTGCGGACCACGCCCAACTACAGAAGATTCCTGAAAATCGGTGAAGGGTTCGCTTTTTTCATGAATCTGTCCCAGTATGCCTTTCTGGGGCAGGTCATTACCGACATGCACGCCCTGACGGAAAAGATCCGGCGGGAAATCCAGAAGCAGGTGGATACCCTGACCGATCCGGTGGCGATGGAGGATATATATGGAAGGCGGTTCGGTGATCTCTTCTTCTGGCTCAGCGATCTGTACAGTCATTTTGAGGAAAAGCTGAATCCGCTGATCGACGCCCACCGCATGACCGGCGTATCTGCCTACCAGAAGCGGGAATGGTTTCTGGACTATCTGGCGGATGCTGTCCCGGGGGAAGAAAAATCAGCCCCTTCTTCGGGTTTTGACGAAAAGCTGAAGGAACTGCTGTCCCGGACCTTTCAGGACGAGGAGAAGCGGATCCGCCTCTACCGGAACGCGATCAAACACTATGTGTACCGGACCAACTTCAAGCAGAATATGGCAGGCATGGCCGGCCTTATCGCCAATCTGCTGAGCATGCTGGCTGTCCTGCGGGAGAAGCGGGTGGCCATGCGGGATCTGAAACCGGACAATGTATTTGTGGTCGGCGACGTGGATGGTTCGCCCCTGCTGCTGGCGTCTCCCGCATCCTTTTCCATCGGGCTGATCGACTTTGAAACCGCCGTCCACTGGGAAACCGGGCCAGGCGAAACGATTCCCCAGCCCATGCTGGCCGGAACACCGTCCTATGCCACACCGGCCCATCTGTTTGAAAACAGTCTGCTGGAGCGGGTGTATCCCGATGTCGGCCGGATTCTGCACCTCCAGGACTGGCAGGCGGTCAACAGCATGATCTATAATGTCGTGACCGGCAAACGGCTGGCGAGAAAGACAAGCCGGCTCATGCCGGGTATCATCAAGGCGATCCGGAAATGCCACCGGGAGAGTCTATCCAAGCCCGAGGTCTACAAACACTGCTGCAAGACTTACTGGCAGAATGCGGTGGGGGAATTCAGGGAGAAACTCGCCAAGCGGCAGAAGGCACTGCAGATGGTCCGTGTGCGGATTCCGGAAAACGCAAAGCAGATGCTGCTGGAAGAGATCGGCCAGGTCTGCACCGAGCTGGAAAACGGCATCCGGAAACACGTCAGTGCGCAGAAGCTCTTCAAAACCCCCAGAAGCCGGGGCATCCTGATCGATTCTCCGACCGGGACCATTGTCCAGTGCCGCCGGAACTGGGAGCAGGGCATCAACATTCCCCGGACGCCGCCCAGAGCCCGGCGGCTGGTCATCCGGCTGCTGGAGATCCTGACGGATCTCAAGACGGACATTGACCGGCTGAACGGGGCCCGGGCGGTGCTGGATCAGGAATCGCCGGTGATGAATGCAGCGGAGCTGATCGAAATTCTGTTCTGTGTGGTCCGCAATGCCATGTACCGGCCGGAATGGGGAAGACTCGTGGAAATCATTCCCTCAGATATCCCCGGGCGGCAGCATGCCGATGAATCCTTTCTGTCGGATGATGAGACAAGGGCCCTGGAAAAGACCCTGTCCCAGCTCAGTGCATAATCCGGATCAGGCCGCCTCTCCGGCTGTCTGTTCCCGGACATTGAATTCGAGCTTCCACCGCTGGCTGCTGTCGGCCTTGGACACGCACCAGAGTTCCAGGGTACCGATTTCCGTCACCTTCACCTCCAGAAAAACAGGCACGGAGGTTCCGGGTTCGCCGTCCAGGGTGGTTTCGATGGTGGTAATCTCCTCGATCTCTTCCTCCCAGTCTTCCACCACTGTTCCCATGCTGTCGTTCAGGCGGACCGTTGATCCCAGAAAATCAAACTTGACCGGTTCGCCCACGACCAGCACAAATTCCCGGTTCGGCAGTGCCGCGCTGTCGCCTTCCTCCAGACCGAAGGGCGCGACACACAGCGCCTTGATCGGCGCGGGCATTCCCGGAACTGCGGGCATGGCGGCCGCCACCCCGACATAGTAGGAGCGGTTGAGTCCGCCCCGGATCCGGACGCCGCCGGTCATCCGGGTCAGTCCGTAGAAGGCTGCCCCCCGGGCGACGGTCAGATCATAGTCATGGGTTTCGATCTCCCGGACCTTTTCGGCCCCTTCCGGACCGGCCCAGGATCCCAGAATCGACATGATGTGGTTCCGGACCATCTCCGCTTTCATGACGCCGCCGTTGAACAGAACCGCCGTCGGAATGAAAAAATCCCCTTCCGCCGCCGATTCGCCTTTTTTCCGGTTCAGAAAATAGGCGAGATGCCGGGTAATGGCCGGGTCGGCCTCATAGGTAAGCCCCAGTTCGTGAATGCCGGACCGTTCTTTGACCAGCGGCGCAGAAGTGGGCGGGCATTCGGGAAAGAAACCATCCAGCACCACCTGACGCACCAGGTTCTGGGAGAGGGTCGTTTTCTGGGTACCGCCGATCAGCTTGCTTCCCCGGCCCAGGATCGTGACCGTGTAATCATGGGTTTCCGGATCGGACAGAAGCGTCTCCTTGGCTTTCCGGCAGGCATGCCACAGCCCCTTCATCTGCCAGTTGTCCAGCTTCCGCCGTTTGGGGAGCTGCTGGGAGGCGGCATAGGCCAGGGCCAGATCCATGTTGTCGCCGCCGACCAGCAGATGATCGCCGACAGCGACACGGTCCAGCGTCAAGTCGCCCTCTTCCTCGGATACCTTGATGAGGCTGAAGTCCGAGGTACCGCCGCCCACGTCACAGACCAGCACCATATCGTCCTTGACGACCTTTTCCCGCCAGTCTTCGCCGGAGGATTCAATCCAGGCATAGAAGGCCGCCTGGGGTTCCTCCAGAAGGGTAATATTGCTCAGGCCGGCCATATCCGCCGCTTTCACGGTCAGTTCCCGGGCCACGGCATCGAAGGAAGCGGGAACGGTCAGCAGCACATCCTGATTTTCGATGCGGAGGTTGTCATCTTCTAACGCCATCGTATGGTTCCAGGCGTTCCGGATGTGTTTCAGAATCAGGGACGAAACCTCGACCGGGGACAGTTTCCGGACTTCCTCCTCATCCGCGCCCCAGGGGAGAATCGGTTTGTTCCGGTCCACGAGGGTATGGCACAGCCAGGATTTGGAGGAGGCGATAAGCCGGTGTGGAATTTCGGTTCCCCGCTCCCGTGCGAACTCGCCGATGGCAATCCGGTTCTCCGGGTCCCAGGGAAGTTTCAGGGCGTCCTGGGGAACGTCATGCTCTCCGGGCAGGAGAATAAACGAAGGAAGAACCTTCCGCTTCTCGATGGTTCCGGCTTCCACCAGCTGGGGAATCTCAAAAATGCGTATATCGGGCTTTTTCCCTTTTTCTACATTCGTTTCCGTATACGCGACGACACTGTTGGTCGTACCCAAGTCGATGCCAATTGTATAGACGGGATCAGCCAAATTTGTTCTCCTTCAACGAAAATAATAAGTATGAAATTCCAGAAACAAGGCTTGTCCCGGCAGTTCTGCGCAGATGCAATGCGACAGATCCTGCTCACCGGGAAAACCATTGATGCAGGGTTGATGTGTCTGCTCTACCTGTTTATTCTATTTCAACTTCCGCAGGAGCAATGATCCGCGGGTCACGGGTTCCGGAGAGTTCGGGAAGTTCCAGCCGCCCGGCTTTCCAGCCCCGGTGGCGTACAAAGCCCTTGAAGGGCGGTTCACCTGTTACATTGCCTGTCAGTTTGATGGCACTGGGATCAAATCCTGCTTCGATGGTCACTTCCTCATCTTCCTCTTCGGAGAGAACCGGTTCGGCAGACAGATACTTCTGCACGGTTTTATTACAGCTTTCATGGATGCTGCGAACAGCGGCACCGATCTGTTCGTCATCGTATTCGTCGAGTTCTTCAGAGAAGAAATCCATCAGACGCCCTTCCCGCTGCAGTACGGAAAAGAGATGGATAAAGAGGCGCTGATGGAGACGCTCCCTTTCGGCCTTTTCCGCCGCGGTGTCTTTTTCCGGTTTCTTTTTTTCAGCCGGGGTGGATTTTTTGTTCGCCGGCGCCTCGACAAGCCCCATTTTTTTCACCAGGCGGGACAGGGAAAGCCTGCCGACGAGCCACATCAGCAGTGCAAATAAAAGAAAAATCCCGATCGTGACCGGGAGGTAGTACTGGGCGATCATGTCCAGAACAATATTGGCGTCCATGATAAACGGCGCCAGTTCCGGTACACCGTCACCGGCCTGTGACAGCGTGTCGATCCGGCTGGAAACGATATCAAGGGCCAGATACAGCCCCACATCAATCAGCGCGCAGAGAATTGCCATGAAAAAGAAAATCCAGAAAAACAGACGGCGGGAATACCGCTTGACCAGCTCCATACCTACACTCCTTAGTTTCCGTTTGAGAACCACCTCACAGTTGTCACAGCGAACAGGATGCCGCAAGAAATCAGGTAACTGAATAAACTTTTAATATATCAACTGATTATAAAAAATCAACTGGAACGGGCAAAGTTCTCCGTAAACCGGACCTGCGTACAGGCGTCTGCCGCATCGGAGGTTTTATCTTGTGACGAAAGTAAGGATATGATAAGCACAATGAAAAGCAAGACAAGAGAATATCGTCAACTTTTCAGCCAGGTCCGGAATGTACCTGTGGAAGTGAATTGCCATGCCTGTATATAAATATAAATTCGATTTTGATGTGGGAAGTCTGATTAAAAGCCCCTGTAAAGTGTGCGAAGACCGGAAGGATTTTCCCGCCTGTCTCGAAACCTGCAAAATACTGGACAGGATACAGAGACTGCTGGCGGAAGCCCGCTCAACGAGCAGAAGCCGGTAATCCCTTTTACCGGTAGCGGGGTCACTTTCACAGTTTCCCCCCCTTCCTGCCTGATCTTCATTCAGAATACATGCTGACTCCCGTTGCCCGGTTCGGCCGCCATATTGCAAACCTGTTCCGGCGGATTCCGCTCAGCGATCTGATCCGGTTTTTCCTTGTTGTCGGCGCACTCATCTGGTTTCTTGTCCGGGGAGCGGAGCAGCTGGGATACAACTGGCAGTGGTATCGTGTACCGCCGTATCTGTTCCGCATGGAAGACGGCGGTTTTATTCCCGGTCTGCTCCTGGACGGACTCCTTGTCACCCTCCGGATCACCGGCATCAGCCTGGTGCTGGCCTTTATCTTCGGACTTGTCACGGCACTGCTGCGTCTGTCCGGATCGGTCATGGGACGCTTTCTGGCACGGGTCTATCTGGAACTGGTCCGGAATACGCCGCTGCTGGTCCAGATCTTCTTCATCTATTTCGTTCTTGCTCCCATCCTCAATATGGGGCGGTTTACCTCGGCGGTGCTGGCTCTCAGTCTGTTTGAAGGGGCCTATGCGTCCGAGATTCTCCGGGCGGGGATCGTTTCCATTCACCGGGGACAGTGGGAGGCCGCCTACAGCCTCGGCCTGAATACCTTCCAGACCTATCAGCATGTGGTACTGCCCCAGGCCGTCCGGCGGATCATACCACCGCTGACGAGTCAGGTGATTTCCCTGATCAAGGATTCCGCCCTGGTCAGCACCATCGCGGTGTATGATCTGACCATGCAGGGACAGGCGATTATCGCCGAAACCTATCTGACCTTTGAACTCTGGTTCACCATCGCGGCCATCTATCTTGCCATCACCATTCCTGTTTCACTGGGTGTGAATTTCATGGAAAAATATCTCAGGGTTGAAAATTGACCATCAATGGGATAAAGATCAGGAATAGCCGTTCCTGCGAAACTGCCCGCATGAATCGCGGGAATGGCTGATATCAACAGATACCGGTCCTTCAACTGACGTTTGTCTTTCTCCGGGAAAGGGAAACATTGTCTGCCGCCCTTCAGAGGTTCAGGAGATGAAGCGTGCAGACTGCCGGGGCCGGTACGCGATCCGGAAGGAGATCATCTTGAAAAAAACAATTTTGAGTGTCGGTGTAATGGTGTTTTGTATCCTGCTGGCCGGAATGACGACCGCCGCTGCCGGGGAGCTGCAGCAGAAGCTGGTGGAAGAGAGCGTACTGGAACAGGTGCTCCAGCGGGGCGTCCTCCGGGTGGGAATGTCCACCTTTGTGCCCTGGGCCATGAAAGACAAGACCGGTGAACTGATCGGGTTCGAAATCGATGTCGCCAGACGGCTGGCCGAGGATATGGGGGTCAAGGTCGAATTTGTTCCGACCAAATGGGCGGGGATCATTCCGGCGCTTCTGACGGGCAAGTTCGATATCATCATCGGGGGCATGGGAATCGTGCCCCAGCGGAGCCTGAAGGTCAATTTCAGCATTCCCTATGACTATTCCGGGATGTCCATTGTCGCCCACAGGGAAAAGGCCGAAGGCTTTGACAGTCTGGCGGATTTCAACAAGTCCGACGTGACCGTGGTGGCCCGGCTCGGTTCCACGGCGGCGGCGGCGGTCAAAAAAAAACTGCCGAAAGCGACCCACCGGTTCTTTGACGATGAGGCCCAGGCATATCAGGAACTGATCAATGGCAATGCACACGCTGTGGTCGGTTCGGCCCCGACGCCGGCGTTTCAGTCCATCAAGTCCCCGGATAAGCTGTTTCTGCCGCTGGACGACACCTTTACCAAAGAACCCATCGCTTTTGCTCTCCGGAAAGGGGATTTCGATACCCTCAATTTTCTGAACAGCTGGATCCGGGTGGTGCAGGCCGAGGAATGGCTGAAGGAGCGACACCAGTACTGGTTCGAGACACGGGACTGGGAGTCTCAGGTCCAGTAACCACCTGCCGTGCAGCAAGGAAAACGCAGAATCCGCAGGCTTGATATAATCCTGGGCCTGATGCTTCTGGCAGGCGGAGCATATCTGGTCTACCGGATGCAGGTGCAGATCGATTACCAGTGGAACTGGGGGGTGATTCTTCAGTATCTGTTCCGGTACGATCCGGAACAGGAGCGCTGGGTGACCAATCTGCTCCTGCAGGGGTTTTTCACCACCATCCGGCTCAGTTTCTGGTCCACCCTGCTGGCCCTTCTGTTCGGAACGCTCATGGGCTTCTTCCGTATCGGGAGAAGCCTTTTCAAACGGCTTCTGGGGGGAACCTATGTCGAGATCATCCGGAATCTCCCCCCGCTGGTTCTGGTCTTTATTTTCTATTTTTTCGTGAGTGACCAGATCATGCCGGTCCTGGGCGCAGGCCGGTTCGCCCGGGCGCTTCCGGAACCGGGGCAGGCGGTTCTGACCTTTCTGTTTGCGCCGCCGCGACAGTTTGAAGCGTTTCTTGCCGCCGTGATTTCACTGGCGCTGTTTGAAGGGGCCTATATCACGGAAATTGTACGGGCCGGTATACAGTCCATTGAACGGGGACAGTGGGAAGCCTCTTCGGCCCTCGGGTTTACATGGTGGCAGCAGATGCGCCATATCATTATGCCCCAGGCGGTCCAGCGGATTCTGCCGTCGCTGGCCGGTCAGTTCATCTCCACCATCAAGGATTCTTCCATTGTGTCGATCATTTCCATTCAGGAACTGACCTTTCAGGGAATGGAACTGATGGCCGCCACCTATCTCACCTTTGAAATCTGGATCACCATCACCATACTCTACCTGATGCTGACCCTCTCCTGTTCTCTGGCAGTGGAACGACTGGAGATTCGCCTCAGACGGGGCCGGGGGTAATCCTGTCTGCAGCAGGGGAACACGGTAATCTAAAATGGCAGGGGAATATGCCCTGCGGTCAGTGATGCCGTTTCCGCGGCCGGATCATCTTCATCCATGACATCCTGCCATGCGGTTACATCGAGAGCCGGCAGGGAATCCATGCTTGCGCCGTCGGCGGAACCGTTGACCAGAAAGGCGGACAGGCCGCTTTCGGCGGTGTAGCGGATATGGGTGATCCGGTCCGGATCACCTGAAAAGATGTCAGCCGTCATGGCGAGATACCGCTGATGCGGTGACAGCACCAGCACTTCCTCCGCCTGAAGAACACCATTTTCATCATACGCCGCCAGTGTCACTTCTGTTGTCCGGTCTCCGGCATTCAGAAAAACGAACGCTGTCCATCCATCCGGTTCCACTACCGGTAAAATTCCCCCGGATTGCGGGAAAGGGATAAAGTTGTTGCCGTCCATCAGGTTGCCGTCACCGGAACCGATCATGTCAAAACCGGTCACAGGCCGGGAAGTGCTGACCTGAAACCATGCGGTCTGAACCGGAAGATGCAGGGCATCCGACAGGGCCACATATTTCTGCTTTCCCGGAACCTGAACCGTTACCGGTGCAAGCGGTTCTCCGCTGTCGGCGTAAGGGGTCAGGACGGCTTCCACAGGGGTGTCCCAGGGATTGTACATGACCAGACCGGTCCACCAGTCCGGAATACCGCCGAGATGAAAACAGGAAAATTCCGTCATCAGATGATCCGTTATTTGAAAGCCGGCCAGTTGATGTCTGCCATCCGCACCGGCAGCCGCCAGTGAATAGAGGCCGATGACACCGGATGTGTTTTCGATGATGACAGAGGTGAATCCATCTGTTGATGTCTCTTCCAGCAGCGATGGAACGGAAATGGAGGTGGATTCATGGGCGGCCAGAGTCCGGTAGGCGGCATGGCCGTTTTCAAAACGGAACCGGAGTTCCCGCGCTTCGGAAGTCGTATTGAGCAGGTGAATCTGTGTTTCCCAGCCCGGTGCGGTAACCGTCAGAGGAAGATACATATCCCCGGCACTGAGTTCCGATACCGCCGGGAGAGACATCGACTGCACACCGGACTGGAAGATCCGTTCGTATCCCGTCACATGATCGGCATCCGTTTCAAAGAGAACATATCGTATATCAGCGGC
>JBEPXL010000013.1:0-19323 GCA_041641935.1 Desulfobacteraceae bacterium
GCTGAATGTCTGTAAGTGGATGCGTTTCCTGCCATTTTTCTGTCTTATTAGATGATATTCCATCAACTTGCAATTGTTAATTCTGTCTGCATGAAAGTGTACCTGCCCGGACCGGAGATTCCGGTTTGACGGGGAAGAATATCTTTTGACATGGCAAACTTAGTTGGCTATACTTAAATCAGGATAGATGATGTTGATCCTGTACAGGTGTTATTCACTGTGATCCACATCGATCTTGATGAACCTCCGCAGCCAGAAAAGGAAGGTGGATATGATGGTGCGCAAGTTGCCGGACGAGAGTCTCCATCAGGATAAATCCCTGCTGGAGGCTCTCGTCTTTTTTCCGGCTGTTCTGAGGCAACGGTGGAATGCACCGGCCTCTCACAGATGATGATCATTATCAGGGAGAGAAACCATGACAAAAATAATCTGCAGATGGATGGCAATATGGTGTTTAGGCATGTTTTTGACGGTGCCGCAGGTCTTTGCTGAGGGGATAGCAACCGTTCACGGACACTCCGGACATATTGAATTTCAGGACCGGGTGCAGAGTGACCGGCAACATCTGGGATGGGGGCTCGATTTTCAGCAGAAATCCGGTTTTTACAACTGGGTTCATTTCTCCATACCGGTTCCCTGGGGATCGAAAGTGCAGTTCGTTGGATTTATGTTTGAAACCGGAAGTGCAGATGCCTTTATCAGCAGGGTGGATGTGTATGATGGCGGCGATAAAATTTACCAGCAGAACGGGCTAACCCTGTCGGGTGACAAGCGGTGGCATGTAATCGATATGGGAGAAGAATTCACCATCGATGAGGCGCTGGGGATTTCCATTCAAACCGCAACGGGTGTCGAGATGATGAGCCATCAGTTTATCTTTTATACTGCAGGCGCTCAGTGGCAGTAAAATGCAACGATAAGGAAAACAGCGGGGCCGTCCTTCGGGACGGCCTTTTTTTACTGATGGGGAGGACTTTCCGGCAGTGGAAACGTTTCATCTTAAACCGTTCGCAGAAGTTGCTTTACAGTGTCCGGTGATTACTGTTTAATGAGATTCATCATGATCCTGAAGGCTTTTCAACTCATGACAAACGATAACCCCGGAAAAGGAGGAGAGCCTGTGAAAAAAACGATCTTATTATCAGCAACGATCCTGTTCTGCCTCTTCAGTTTATTTCTCGCTGGCTGTGCCGCAACGGGCGGACGCCCGCCGGAAGAAAAAACCCCTTCCGCCGCCGTGGAAATCGCCAAAGCCTACGGTATCGACCGGTTTCAGAACATCGATGCCATCCGGTTCACCTTTAACGCCCGGGTGAATGACAAAAATGTCAAACGGACATGGGCCTGGGATCCCCGGACGGACCGGGTGATCTACAATGGTCCCGGCCCGGACGGAGAAGCGTCCGTCACTGTCACCTACAACCGGAAGCAGAAAGCCTCCCCCGATTTCAATGCCAAGATTGACCAGTGGTTCATCAATGACCAGTACTGGCTCCTGTTTCCTTTCCATCTGGTATGGGATCCTGATATTACCCTGACGGCCGGTGGCCGGCAGCCCCTTCCGATTCCGCCGGGAACGGCACAGAAACTGACCGTCAAATATCCTCCCGATGTCGGCTACACCCCCGGCGATGCCTATGAACTCTACTACAATCCGGAAACCTTCCGGGTGCGCCAGTGGATCTACCGCAGGGGCGGCGCGGAAGAACCGACCCGGATCGCCACCTGGGAAGACCACGCCAAAGCCGGTCCCATTCTCTTTTCCCTGACCCACAACGGTCCCGAAGACGATTTCAGGGTATGGTTTACCGATGTTGCCGTGCAGCTCAAAGGCGGAAATGAATGGCTGAACGCCCGTCCGTCGGGTTCAGGGTAAAGGCTTCGCCAGGCTGTTCCAAAGGCAGACACCATTTCCAGTCTCCACGAGCTTCTCGACAAGCGGAGCGCGGGCTGGATGATGATCTACTACGGCGGCGCCGTTCATTCCTTTACCAGTCCCGCTGCGGAGAAAATCGGGATGGACAGGGGCGCCTGTGACGCCCGGGCCGGCAGGCGGTCCGGGGAGTACATGAACGTCTTTTTTGCGGACATTTTCAGGAAACAGAATAGCCGGGAGGGAGCAAAAATACATCATGCTGAAAAAATTCAAACTGTCGAAAAAGGCAACGACGTTTCTGGTCTACAGCCGCCCGCATCTGGTCTTTGCCGGCATGCTCTGCGCCATCGCGGTGATGTGGAACCGGAGTCCGGTGCTGTATACCTTCGGCGTTACACTGCTCTTTATTTCCATGACCTTTGATCTGGTGGATGGCTGGTTCGCCGCCCGGTTCCAGCCCCATCCGACCCTGGCCCATCTGGCCGACCGGATCATGGACAAGATCGTCTATTCCATCATTTTCCCCCTGGTGGCGGTGGGGATGATGTGGCGGCTGGTCTTTATTGATGAGGATCCGAGCCGGATTCAGCTGCTCCACGCCATCTTTGTTCTCCTGGTCTGCATCGCCGTTCTGATCCGGGACAACTTTGCCAGTTTTATGCGGAGTTTCGCCATCCGGCAGGGGCAGGAACCCGAACCGACAGAATTCACCCGCCTCCGGACGGTGCTGGCGGCTCCGGTGGGGGCGCTGCTCTACGCCCATGCCTTTTTCATTCCGGAGGCGCCGCTGGGGCCCCCTTCGAAACTCTACTTCTGGATTTCGTGGCTCGGCGAGATTCCCATCCGGGTGCTTTTCTTCATCGAAATCATCTTCTTTGTCATCACCTTCGGCTCCATTGCCCAGTACTGCCGGAAATACGGAACCTTCTGTCTGGACGATCTCTGCCTGGATGATGAACTGCTCCGCCGCCGGATTCTTTCGGTGTTTCCCAACGCGCTGACGGTGATGAATGCCATGATGGGCCTGATCGCCGTCTTTTTCGCCTACCAGGGACGCATCCGCGAAGCCTATCTGCTGCTGATCGGCGCGGCCATGTTCGACAAACTCGACGGCGCGGTGGCCCGGCGTCTGGGTCTGACGGAGCCTCTTCCCGACCATGTTCCCGCCACTTCACAGCGGATCAACCTCGGCAACATCATGGACGATCTGGCCGACGGGGTCAGTTTCTGCATTGTTCCGGCATGGATATTCTACATTACCTTTTCCCTGGCGGCGGATCATCCGGGCGTCGCGGGGCTGCACCCCGGTCCGGTGGCGATTGTCTATGCGCTCTTCGGGATTGGCCGGCTGATCTACTTTACCCTGGACAAACATCCGATTCCCGGTTTTTTCAAGGGATTGCCGACACCGGCCGCGGCCCTTCTGGTGACCGCGCCGCTGATCATGTTCAATCAGGCGCTGCAGGCGGGGGGAGACGGGCTCCGGTTCTGGGGAATGTTCTGTTATGTGCTGATGATTGTGGTGGCGATTCTGATGAATCTGTATCCGGTTCACTATCTCCATCTGGGCCGGCTGATGAGCCGCAAGCCCTGGTTCGCCCGGGGAAGTCTGCTGCTTCTGCTGTCGGTGGTCTTTACCCCGTATCTGGGCGTGGTCGCGTTCCTGTACCTCTTTTTCTATCTGCTGTCGCCCCTGGTAACGTGGCGGATCGATCCGGCCGTGGCGGCACGGGAGAGCCGGAAAGAGCAGCAGAGCGACGGCTAATGCCGTTCCCGCATGTTGTGGGCCGTATCCGGGGTTTCCTCTTTTTCCTCTTTCCCGTCAGGCGTCGCCGGTTCCTCCTCTTCGGTCGGCGACGCTTCCTCCATCCGTTCGGCGGCATCCCTGGTTCCTTCGCCCTGAACAACGAATTCCTCCACTTCCTCGACCTCATCTTCCCGGTATTTGTCTACAGGGAAGGTCTCACCGGTCCATAAATCCCTGGCAAGCTCTTCCTCCGATTCCTCCTCCTCTCTTTCCGGCATTTCCGGTTTTTCTTGATGCGCTGTCTCCGCATCTGTGTCTCCGTCAGAGGATTTTCTGATCTCTTTCTCCTTTTCCTGGTAGAACCGCTGCTGCATCCGCTTCCGGGCCATCTTCTGCAGGTCCACCACCGAATCGGTCTCATCCACGATTTCCGTGCCCAGCACGGTTTCAATCAGATCTTCGAGGGTCACCACTCCTGCCACGCCGCCGTATTCATCACCGATGACGGCGATGTGCCGCCGTTTTTTCAGAAAATCGGTCAGCAGCGCAAGACAGTTTTCACTTTCCCGGACAAAGGGGATCGGCTTGATCAGGGCGGAAATTTTGGTCTGGGGCTTGGACAGGCTCTGGGCCGAGCTCAGTTCGTGCACCATCAGATAGCCGACGATATTCTCGCGGTCTCCGCGGTAGACCGGAATACGGGTAAATCCTTTTTCGCTGGCCACATTATAGGCTTCTTCCACCGTCATGTTTTCATCCAGGGTGAACATGACAGTCCGGGGGGTCATAATATCCTCCACCGATTTGCTCTCCAGCCGGATAATATTGTGAAGCATCAGGCTCTCCAGCGGTGAAATTTCCCCATCCCGCACCCCCAGCCGGATGGTCCCCAGGATATCTTCTTCGGTAATGGGGGGAATGGTTTCTTCGCTGGTCAGGAGTTCGGAGAATTTCTGGGTGAGGAAGATAAACGGATAGAGCGCGTATTTCATGATGGTCAGGGGCAGGACAATCATGGGCCAGAAAAACCGCCAGTGAACCGCGCCGACCGTTTTCGGCAGTATCTCCGAAATGAAGAGAATGGCGAGGGTGAAGATAACCGAAAAGAGGGGAACCATCTCTTCGCCCAGGGATCTGCTGGCATACATCCCCGCAAGGGTTGCGCCGGCCGTATGGGATACGGTGTTGAGAATCAGAATGGCGGAGAGCGGAACCGATATTCTCCGTTTCATTTCAATCATCTTGAGGGCTTTGCCCTGGCGTTTTCCCCCGGTCTTTTCTGCTTCAAGGGTTCCCATCCGTGTAGAATACAGCACGGCCTCATAGAGTGAACACATGGAAGAGACGATAAGGGTTATCGTCACCACCATAATCAGAATATACATCTACATCCATCTCCTTTGTCTGGAAATGCGCACGTTTGAAAAAAGGTTGTTATCCCTGTGTATAAAGACTTGTTCCGGTATGTAACGATACTCGTATGGTATGCAAGCAAGTAACGGGGTATGAAGTGGTTCCGCAGCATAAGCCATTCTTGAATCTAATCATCCTGATCGCTGATTCAATGGCGGCGTGACGAACTGACATGGCTTTCTATGTACCAAATGGGCTGAGGGAATTCAATGTGAAAAAGGGACAAATGGGTTCTGAACCCCGTTTTTTCCGGAGAAAAAGATAAAAAAGTACAGGAAGGAAATTGGCGCGGGCGGTTCAGGAGCGATCCTCCCCGGATGCGCGGGACAGTTTTCCGGACGCCAGCAGGTCCTGGATGTCGCCGTCCACGGAACGGAGATGAATATCCCGCTGGGGAAAGGCGATTTCGATGCCCCGCTCCCGGAACAGGCGGTCAATGGCAAAGCGGATCTCCGTTTCGGCGGTGAGGCAGTTGTCCACATCGGTCCAGACCCGCAGATTAAAGGTCAGGGCGCTGTCGCCGAAATCGGTGAACAGAACACTGGGCACAGGAAACTTGAAAACATACCGGTTGGTGGCGGCGACCTCCAGCAGCGTTTCCCGGACCCGTTCCGTGTCGCTGCCGTATGCGACACCGACGATGATATGCCGCCGGATCCGCACATCCTTGAAACTCCAGTTGGTGACATGGCTGCTGATAAATTCCGAGTTGGGAATGATGAGCGAGGCATTGTCGTAGGTCTGGACATGGGTGGCCCGGACATTGATTTTCTTGACCTCTCCCCAGATGCCGTTGATCTCCACGGCGTCTCCCACCTGGATGGGGCGCTCGAACAGCAGGATAAGACCGCTGACAAAGTTGTTGAAAATATTCTGCAGACCGAACCCGAGGCCGATGCCCAGCGCCCCGAACAGGACGGTGAGGGATTTGACATCAAAGCCGATCACGTTGAGGGCCAGCAGAATGCCCACCAGCCAGATCAGGTAGACACTGATCAGGGTGATGGAATTCCGCAGGCCCCGGTCCAGGCCGCTGTGGGCCAGAAATTTTTCAAAGAAGAACTTGCGCCAGAGGCTTGTCAGCACATGGGTCAGGAGGATGGCCAGGATCGCATAGAAAATACTCAGAAAGCTCAGTTCCAGCCCTTCCAGGGGAAGGGGGCGGCTCAGAAAATGAAAATAATTGGCGATGAAGACCGTACGGTCCACATGCCAGGCGGAAATCAGCGCAAGCACCAGCAGGGCGGCCCAGATCATCCAGCAGATCTGCAGGGCCAGCCAGTTGGCGGAAACCCTCGGCGTCATCTCCTGGGGGGCGAACTCTGTCAGGCTGGTGGTGTCGTTTCGCCATTCCCGGAGAATGCAGAAAAAGAGAAGACCCCACATCAGAATCACGGCAGTCAGTCCCCAGGAGGTCAACCAGTAGAGCGCCAGAAACCCGTAGCCGAAGAGTTCCAGAATCAGCCCGCCGACGGCAATCAGATAGCTCAGCCAGCCCCCGGCTTTGAGGCAGATGTAGCGCCGGGACAGCGGCTCTTCCGGCGGGTGGGCGGGCTGGGCGCGCCAGAAGTAAATGCACCAGATCAGGAGAAGCAGTTCAAACAGCAGGCGCAGACTGAGCAGGATGACGCTGGCGCGGCCCAGAAGCCAGATCAGCAGGATGACACCGATGAGGTATGCGCGACCGAGAAAAATCAGCAGTTGGAGACGGAACCGCAGCGTCCCGTCCAGATGGTGACGGTCCCTTTTGTTCCAGAGCCGGAGAAAGACGGATCCCCACCGGGCAAAGAGCCAGACGCAGAGAATCTGGATGATGACCCGGAACAGCGACAGGTTGCCGTACAGATTCCGGACGGTGGCGTAAACGAGAAGAAAAAGGGTTGTGCCGGACAGAAGAAGGGTCCGGCGAAAGAGCTGGAGGGTAAAATGACGCCAGGGATAGCGCTCCGCCAGCCGGTATTTCCGGTCGATCCGGTCCAGACGCCGCCGCGCCCGGATCAGGAGGTATTCAATGCCCCCGAAGAGGAGGAAAAAGGCAATGACCAGATAGTAGCCGGTTTCTGCCATCCGGCGGTGAACAAAGGCAACATCCGCTGACAGGAGGTTCCGGAACTGGACCTGCAGCCGGGCCAGTTCCTGGTTCATGCGGCTCAGGTCGGGGATATTTTCCCGATGGAACAGGGCCGCTTTTTTTCGTTCGCGGATAAAGGATTCCAGCGTGTCGGCAAAATCGGCCAGCTTCTGGCGGCTTTCGGTCAGGCGGGTGAGATGGGACAGATAACGCTCCTCGAGCCGGGTCAGCAGTGCAAGTTTTTCAGAAATCCGCTGGATCAGGGTGTCAATCTTCTCCAGGAGGGTCTCCTTGAGAAGATTTTCGGTCATTTCCCCGGAAATCGTTTCCAGCTGTTTCCGGGTCAGGGCGAGCTGCTCTTCGGTCTGATTTTTCCGCTGCGTGATTTCATTAAGCCCCTCCTGCATCTCCCTGATCCGGTCTGAAAGGCGCTTCAGTATATCGCCATAGGCGGCCCAGGCGCTTTCCAGGGTTTCCACAGGCGTCTGGGGCAGGAGCATCATGTTGGCATAGGCCGACTGCTGGATATCGTAGGCGTTCAGTTCGGTTTCCATCGTCTGGCCGAGGGTCTGCAGCCGGTTCAGCCGTTCGGTGAGGGTCTGGATATTCTCTGTTTCGGTGACTAGCGCGGTTTCGATCAGTGTCCGGAGTTCGCCGTATTCGGAGGGGGAAGCAGGGGCGTAGTCCGGGGGGGGTGCCTCCGGTTCGGCATGACAGGCGTCGAACCGGGGCATCAGGATGGAAAAAATGGTACAGCAAACCAGAATACTGCAGACCAGACGCCGCTTCAGATTGTTCATTGGCTCGGTTTCCGGCTATTACCGGGATGTGATCCCTCATCCTTTATTCGTTTCAGAAGAAACTGCCTGATGAAAATGTAGAGGATCACCGGCGTGCTGTCAATCCTTGCAGGAGTCCGGACGGCGGTCTAGTAGATGCCGATCTCTTTCAGGATGTCGTTGATGCCCATTTTCCGCGCCCGCAGAAGGAGAAATTCCGAAATGGTCGGGTAATAAGGTTTCACCCGCAGTACCATGCCGGCCTCTCTGGGCGTATTTCCCCCTTTCCGGTTGTTGCACTGGCGGCAGCACGCGACACAGTTTTCAAATTCGTCGCGACCGCCGCGGGAACGGGGAATGATATGATCAATGGTCAGTTTGCTCTGGCCGATTCCGCAGTAGGCACACTTGAAACCGTCCCGGATGAGGATATTTCGCTTGCTGAAGGGGACACGGGAACGGTAGAGGGTCCGGATCAGTTTCAAGAGTTTAATGACGGCAGGAACTTTATAGCAGATGCCCTCGGCGGTCTGGATCGTACGTTCCGAGTACGCCAGCACCTGAACCTTTTCTTTGGAGACCAGACAGATGGCCCGTTTCCAGTTGACGACATTAAGGAAGGAATAATCCTGATTCAACAGGATACAGTGACTCATCATACCTCCTGAAGCCAGGGATTGCGGAAGGATCTTGAATCCTTCAGTTTCTCTCTTTCCGGGATACTAAACACTATTTTTTCTGCCATGTCTATAGCAAAAGTTTGTTACAGCCGTGTTAAAATGACGGATGCTGCTGACGAAAAAGTAAATCACCGGGAAAAGAAAGAAAATCCTGTCGCGGCAAATTGGTCTCGGCAGGCTTGCGGGTTTCAGAACTTGATTTCGGAGAGAGAATCAGGCATAATTGAACTGACATACACCCTGATGAAGACAATTTTCCACCGGTTCCCCTTTCTGTCCTCCCTCCGAAAACCGGCCGGCGAAAAAGTATTGCATCCCCAAAACCGTTCAGGAGAAATGAAGAATGCACCCTGCGTCCTCCCCGGAAGCACTGGAACAGCGAATCAAGGAACTTGAGGCCGAGAATTCCGCCCTTCGCAGGGACGTCGCCCGGTGCCGGGAGACGGAGAGCCTGCTCAGGGGAATTCAGAAGTACAGTCATTCTGCCATGTATGCCAAGGACACGGCAGGACGTTTTATTTTTGCCAATGACCGGTTCCTTCAGGCCGCCGGACTGACCCTTGAAGCGCTGATCCACCGCACAGACCATGAACTCTTTCCCGCCCCCCTGGCCGAAATGTATGCTGCAGAAGACCGGGAGGTTCTGCAGTCGGAAGCCCCCCTGCACGTAGAAAAGCAGATCAGCTATATCGGGAAGGAGAATGTCTGGGTCAAGACCAAGTTTCCCCTGTATGACGGTGAGGAAAACCTGTCGGGCGTCTGTGCCGTTGCCACGAATATATCCGAATATATTGACGCGATGGTGCAGATCCGGTTCCAGGCCCAGCTGCTGGACAGTGTCCGGGAATCGGTGGTGGCGACCGACCTGAAGGGCCGCGTCATCTACTGGGGAGGGGGCGCCGAATCGCTGTACGGGTACAGCGCCGAAGAGGTCATGGGCAAAGCTGTCACGGATCTGATTGTCCGGCAAGACGAGCGGGAGAAGGAAATGGACCGGATCAGGACGGTTCAAAAGAACGGGGTCTGGAGCGGACAGTATACCCAGCGCCGCAGGGACGGGACTTCCTTTATCGCCGATACCGTCATTTCACTGGCCTGTGACGAGGCAGGAAACCCCATCGGTTACATCGGCATCGACCGGGATATTACCGAACAGAAGCAGTATGAACAGGCCCTGAAGGAAAACGAACGGAGATTCCGTATCCTTTTTGAAGAAGCCCCGCTGGGATACCAGTCCCTGGACGAACAGGGACGGTTTATCGAGGTGAACCAGGCATGGCTCAGTACGATGGGGTATCGCCGGGAAGAGGTGCTGGGCCGGTCCTTTGCCGATTTTCTCCACCCGGACTGGCAGGCGCATTTCCGGGTCAATTTTCCCCGCTTCAAGGCCGTCGGCGAGATACTCGGCGTCGAATTTGAAATGGTCCGGAAGAATGGTTCCCGGATGCTGGTCTCGTTCAACGGCAAGATCGGTAAAAATGAAGCCGGTGAATTTCAGCAGACCCACTGCATTCTCCACGATATCACCTCCCAGCGGGAAGCCCGGGAGCGCCTGCTGCGGTCCGAGCGGGAAAAGGAGGCCATCCTGAACGGCCTCAAGGATGTGATTGTCGAGTATGTGGACCGGGACATGAATATTATCTGGACCAACGCCGCCATGCACAACCAGTTCGGTTATGAATGCAACGAACTGGTGGGCAGGCAGTGCTATCAGGTGGTGCAGGGGCGGGAAGCGCCCTGTCACCAGTGTACGGCCATCAAAGCCTTTGAAACCGGTGAATTTCAGGAGGGAGAAATTACCACGCCAGACGGCAACACCTTTCTGGTCCGGAGCAATCCGGTACGGGATGAGGACGGAACAATCGTGGGCGTTGTCCATGCCGCCCTCAACATTACCGCACGAAAACAGATGGAGGAGGCACTCCGGTGGGAACTGACCGTCAACAAGGCGGTTGCGGATCTGGCCCGGACCATTCTCGGCTCCCATGAGAATATCTGGGATGTGACCCGGATCATTCTGAAGCACGCCCGGAACATCACCGGAAGCCGGCACGGCTATGTCTCTGTCATTGACCGGGAAACCGGCAGCAATGTCAGTCTCACCCTCACCGACATGATGAAAAACGGCGACTGCGGCAAGCCCGGAGAGTTTGTCTTTCCCGCCGGTGAAGACGGTACCTATCCGTATCTCTGGGGCCATGTACTGAATACCCAGACGCCGTTTTATACCAATAAACCGTCGGCACACGCTGCCGCGAAAGGTGTTCCCGAAGACCACATTCCCCTGGAGCAGTTTCTTTCGGTTCCGGTACTGATCGACGGCAAGCTGAGCGGGCAGATCGCTCTGGCCAATCCGGGACGCCCCTACAACGACAAGGACATGGAAGCGATTGAACAGCTGGGGGGGCTGTACGCGCTGGCGCTTCACCGGCATCAGTATCAGCAAGACTGGAAAAAGCTCCAGCGGCAGCTGCAGCAGTCCCAGAAACTGGAATCCCTGGGCGTGCTGGCGGGGGGCATCGCCCACGACTTCAACAATATTCTGTTTCCCGTCATCGGGTATATCGAAATGACGCTGGATGAGCTGCCGAAACAGCATCCGGCCCGGAGTTTTCAGGTGGAGGCACTGAAGGCGGCCATCCGGGCCCGGGATCTGGTCCGTCAGATACTCACCTTCAGCCGTCAGAGTGAAATGGAACTGAAGCCCCTCAGAAGCCAGATCATCGTCAAGGAGGTACTCAAACTGATGCGCTCCACCCTGCCGACCACCATCGAAATTGAACAGGAACTCGATGAACGGTGCGGCCCGATCCTGGGCGATCCGTCCCAGATCCATTCCATCATAATGAACCTCTGCACCAACGCCTATCACGCCATGCAGGAAAGCGGCGGCCGTCTGACGGTCCGTCTGCAGGAGATCGAAGTCTCCGCGCAGGCGGCCGAAGAGATGGAAATGCCGTCGGGATCTTATATCCGCCTGCAGGTGGCCGATACCGGCATCGGCATTCCGGAAGCGGTCCTCGACCGGATCTTCGAGCCCTACTTTACCACCAAGGAGCAGGGGAAGGGAATCGGGCTGGGGCTTTCGGTGGTTCACGGGATCGTCCGGAGTTATCAGGGCAATATTCAGGTGCTGAGTGAACCGGGCCGGGGAACGACCTTTCATGTCTATCTGCCCCGTATCACGGAACCCTCCCTTCCGGACAGGGAGGAACCGGTCCGGAAGATTCCCGGGGGAGCAGAGCGGATTCTGCTGATCGACGATGAGCGGCAGATCGCCCGGATGCTTCACCAGATGCTGGAACGGCTCGGCTACCGGGTCACCTCCTTTACCAGCAGTGTCGAAGCCCTTACCCGGTTCCGCCGCGATCCCGACAGTTTTGATCTGGTGATATCGGATATGACCATGCCGAACATCCGGGGAGATCAAGTGGCCGGAGCGGTCATGTCCCTCCGGCCGGAAATTCCCGTGATCCTGTGTACCGGTTTCAGTGACCGGATTTCCCGTGAACAGGCGCTGGACATGGGCATCCGGGAGTATCTGATGAAACCCGTCAGCAAAACAGATCTGGCCTGGTGCATCCGCCGTGTGCTGGCGCCTGACTGATCTCCCTGCCGGGATTTGCTCTTCCGGAATAAGGACGGCGGCAGCGTTTCCCTGATCCCTTTCTGCTTTCCAGTGCGGAGAGAAGCGGATTGCCGGAAATTTTCCGGAAATACTTTTTCTCTGATGTGTATGCCAAAAAAGTGAATGATATTTTTTAAATAAATATTTCAGTTGACAGACGAATACAGACCCAATAATAAGGGAGCAGGGCGTCTGGTCAGAAGATCAGCCCCCTGTGGAAGGGAAATCTGTTATACCTGGCGCAAGGGCGGAGAAGAACGACAACTACCCGTGTGTATCCTTCCGTTTGCAGCTGCCGCTCCTGCAGAGGAGGAAAGAACCGGTACTGCCGCTGCGAAACTGGTTTCGGGCCTGCTGCCGGAAGAAGGGAACTGCTGGATATGAGCCGTATCAACTACGATCGCCTGCGAAAATTTGTCGCCCCGGAATTCGTTTTCGGGGAAGGCGCCCGGTTTCTGGTATCCCACTATGTCAGGAATCTCGATATACACCGTCCCATGCTCGTCACCGATGCCGGTGTTCTGGCCGCCGGATGGCCGGACGATGTCGCCGGTACGCTGGCGGAGGCGGGGTTCTCCCATGTGCTGTTCCGTGATATTACCAGTAATCCCAAAGATGACGAGGTGATGGCGGGCGCGGAAGTCTTCCGCCTGAAAAAATGTGATGCCATCATCGCTGTCGGCGGCGGCAGTGCCCTGGACAGTGCCAAGGGAATCGGCATTATATCATCCAACGGCGGCCATATCCGGGACTATGAGGGCATTGACCGGATTCCCGTCCCCTGCCCGCCGCTGATCTGCATTCCCACCACCGCCGGTTCGGCGGCAGATGTCTCCCAGTTTGCCATCATCACAGACACACAGGCAAAAAAGAAGCTGGCCATTGTCAGCAAGGTGCTGGTCCCGGACATTTCCCTGATCGATCCGGAGACGACCACCACAATGCCCCCCTCGCTGACCTCGGCCACCGGTCTGGATGCGCTGACCCATTCCGTTGAGGCACTCGTCTCCAATGCCGGTTCCCCCATCACCGATCTTCACGCACTGGAGTCGGTCCGTCTGGTCCGGGCGCATCTCGCCGGCGCCTATCAGATGCCGGATCACCGGCAGCACCGGGACGGCATGATGCGGGCCAGTCTTCATGCGGGGCTCGCCTTTTCCAATGCCAGCCTGGGAATCGTCCACAGCATGGCCCACAGCCTCGGGGGCTGGAAAGACTGCGCCCACGGTGAATGCAATGCCATTTTGCTGCCGCTGGCCATCGACTATAATTTTGAGGCGGCCCGGGAACAGTATGCACGGCTGGCGGAAGAGATGGGACTGGTCTGGGACAGATCCGTCCCGGACGCCCTCAAAACGGTTCTGATCGATGCCGTCCGGCGCTTTTCGGAATCTGTCGGTATCGTCCACTCTCTTTCGAACATCGGCATCCAGGAGACGGATATTCCCGAACTGGCATTACGGGCGATGGAAGATCCCTGCCTTCTCACCAATCCCCTCATGCCCGACCGGAAAGACATGGAAACCCTCTATGCCCGGGCCCTCTGAGTCGCAGGAGAAACGGCGGCGGCTTCGCCAGAAGGTGCTGGGATTCGGTGAAACATCACACCAGAAAAGCTATTATCCCACCCTTCGCCGGCGCCTCCGGGAACTGGAACGGCTCCGGCTTCTTCTGGACCACAGCACCGACGCCATCTTCTGGGTGGAGGTTCCCTCCGGAAGAATCGTGGATCTGAACGCCACCGCCCGGAATTTCCTGCACATCGCCGCCGGGGAGGAAAACAAGGTCATACTGGGAGATATTTTTCCGAATACCGCCGCCGGCCTGATCCGGAATCTCTTTGCCGGAAGCAGCAGCCTGGAGGGCGTTGACCGGACGGTGGAAGCCATTATGTCCTCCCCGTCGGGAGAGCGGATACCGGTGGAGATGAATATCGGCTTTCACCAGGAAGACAACGCCGTCTATGCCATGATTGTCGCCCGGAACATTACCGGGCGCAAACGGGTGGAGGATGCCCTGCGGCGCAGTGAAGAGCGGCTGAAACTGGCGCTGGAAGCGGCCAATGACGGCATGTGGGATTTCTATCCCCAGACCGGTGTCATCTATTACAGCCCCCGGTGGTTTTCGATTCTGGGCTATTCCCCCGATGACTTACCCCACACCTACCGCACCTGGACCAGCCTGATCCATCCTGATGACCGTCCTTTTGTCGAAGAGCAGATCTGGGAATCCATACAGAACGCCGAGCCCTTTGTGCTGGAATACCGGATGCGGTCCGCGGAAGGAGACTGGCTGTGGATTCTTTCCCGGGGAAAATGTGTGGCCTGGGATGAAGAGGGCCACCCCACCCGGATGGTGGGAACCCATTCCGATATTACGGAACGGAAAGAGGTGGAACAGACCCTCCGGCAGCTTGCCACCGTGGTGGAACAGGCGGCGGAGGATATCATCATCGTCAATACCGAGGGGATCATCGCCTATGTCAATCCCGCCTTTGAACGGATCACCGGCTACACCCGCGAAGAGGCTGTGGGACAGACACCGGCATTTCTCAAAAGCGGCAAACATGACCGGGCGTTCTACCAGGATCTGTGGGACACGATCATCCGCGGCGATGTCTGGACGGGCCGGATCATCAACCGCCGCAAAGACGGCAGCCTGATCGAGGAGGACACCACCATTTCACCGGTCTATGACCGCCAGGGCCGCATCACCGCCTACGTCAGCCTCAAACGGGATGTGACGGACCAGGTACAGATGGAAGTCCAGCTCCGGCAGGCCCAGAAGATGGAGGCGGTCGGCCAGCTCGCCGGCGGGGTGGCCCATGACTTCAACAATCTTCTGCAGGTGATCCAGGGGTACGGCGACATGGCCCTGATGTATCTTCAGGCCGGGGACCGGGTCCGGCGGTATGTGGAAGAGATCATGAAAGCAACGGGCAGGGCATCGACCCTGGTGCGTCAGCTCCTGACGTTCAGCCGCCGGGAGCTCTTCCAGCCGGAGAACCTGAATTTCAACGATGTCATTGCGGATCTGATCAAAATGCTGCGCCGGGTGATCGGCGAACACATTGAACTGGAATTCCACCCCGCAGCGGATCTCCGGATGGTGTATGCCGACCGGGGCCAGGTCGAGCAGATCGTGATGAATCTCTGCGTCAATTCCCGCGATGCCATGCCTGAAGGGGGGCGCATCACCATCGAAACCGGAAGCGTGCGCTTTACCGGTGAAAATATCCATCTCCATCCCCGGGCGGACGAGGGGGAATATGTCTTTGTTTCGGTCTCCGACACCGGTATCGGCATTCCGCCGGAAGTGCAGGACCGGATATTCGAACCCTTTTTCACGACCAAGGAAATCGGCGCGGGAACCGGTCTGGGTCTTGCCACGGTCTACGCCATTACCCGGCGCCACGAAGGGTTCATCGATCTGGAGAGCAGACCCGGCAGCGGGGCCGCCTTCCGGATCTTCTTTCCGGCCGATCACGGAACCGTGCATCGTCCGGAAAACCCCAAACCGTTCACACCGAATGAGGGAAAGGGAACCATTCTGGTGGCGGAGGATGAAGAACAGGTCCGGGAACTGGCGGTGATGATCCTGGAAAAAGCCGGTTACGAGGTGATCGCCGCCGGCGACGGGCAGGAGGCCATCGACCTGTTCAACCAGCACATGGGACGGATCGATCTGGTTCTTCTCGATGTGGTCATGCCCCGGAAAAGCGGCAAGGCCGCTTTTGAGGCGATGAAGGAAAAAAGGCCGGATGTGCGGGTTCTCTTTTCGACCGGATACAGTTTCAACACCCTCAACCTGAATGATGCCTCCGGAGGCCGTGTTCAGATGATTTCCAAACCCTATTCCCCCTCCGAACTGCTCCGGCGGGTACAGACCATGCTGAAAACGGAACCAGACCGCTCCGCTTCATCGCCCGCCCGCTGATTGACATCCCTGCAGGACATGTTTATGTATAAGATATGGTAAATTCAATATTTTTCTGTATCTGCAGCGGATGGATGCCGTGCAGTTTCCGGGGCGTGATCATGGCTTTCTTCCGGATGGTCCGGGAGAGAAACGGGCGCTGCATTCAGGGATTCATCCGGACGCAAAGGAGGTTTTCCCATGAGTGAGCAAGGCGAAATTCTGGCATACCTGCACGAGGTCGTCGGCGAGGAAGGCTGCGGCGTTTCCTGTGAAGAAGCCGATGTCTTCAAGGATGAAGACGGCTGGAAAATGAAACTGGAAGGATTTATGGAACCCTGGAAACTGGGCGATACCGTCGAGGAGGCCAAGAAGAGCATCAGGGAGTATGCCTCAATGGGATTCGGCATGGCAAAGTGATATCGCTACCGTCCCGTCACGGATCAGCGCGGGAGGAGATACCCGCGCTTTTGTATCTTTTCACCAGGAACCCACAGTGCGTATCATTTCTTCTTCTTTGACGGCGGCGCATGGGTCGCCCCGCCCATGAAAATTTCGGCGGCCTCGGCTTCGGTTTCAGACAGGGTCGGGTGGGGATGGATGGTATAGGCCACATCCTCGGCCAGCGCTCCCATTTCAATGGCCAGCACGCCTTCGGAGATGAGCCCCTCCGTATCCCGTCCCACGATGCCGACCCCCAGTATCCGTCCCGTTTCTTCGTCCACAACCAGCTTGGTCATGCCTTCGGCAAGGCCCATTGTCATGGCCCTGCCGGAATACTTCCACGGAAACCGCTGGATTCTGACGTTCCGGTTCTGCTCTTTGGCTTCCTGTTCCGTCAGGCCGCACCAGGCGATCTGGGGATCGGTGTAGACCACCGCCGGAATCGCCATCGGTTCAAAGGCGGCGGGTTCTCCGGCGATCACCTCCGCGGCGACCTTTCCTTCGGCAGTCGCCTTGTGGGCCAGCATCATGCCGCCGATGACATCCCCGATGGCATAAATCCGTTCATCATCGGTCCGCTGTTTCTCGTCCACCTGTATAAAGCCTTTGTCATCCAGCTTTACGCCTGTTTTGTCCAGGCCGAGACCGGTGGTGTTGGGCCGCCGTCCGATGGCGATCAGCACCCGGTCAAAGGTCTGTTCGGCCTTCTCCACATCTCCTTCCAGTGTCACCGTTACGCTGTCGTCCTTCTCTTCCAGCGCGGCGACTTTGGTATTGAGGTGGATACCCTCAAACAGATCGTCGAGCCGTTTCCGGAGCGGTTTCACCAGGTCCGGATCCACGCCCTGCAGAAGCTGTCCGGCCATCTCCACTACCGTGACCCGTGACCCCAGCGAGGCATAGACCGTTCCGAGTTCCAGCCCCACATACCCGCCTCCCAGCACCAGAAGGGATTCGGGAATCTCCGGCAGTTCCAGCGCGGTGGTGGAACTCATGATCCGGCCCCCCTTTTTGAACGGAACATCAGGAAAGGGAATGGGCCGGGAACCGGTGGCGATGATGGCGTGTTTGAACTTGAGGCCGCTCAGCTCGGAATCGTGAAGCCGGACTTCCCGTGAACCGGTGAATTCGGCGCGCCCCTGGATCAGCTGAACGCCCCGGCCTTCACTCAGGCTGGAAAGCCCCCCCGCCAGCCGGTCCACCACCTTGTTTTTCCAGGACCGGACGGCATCCAGATCAATCTCCGGTTTGTTGAAGGTGATTCCCATGGATGATGCCCGTTTCGCGTCAAACAGCAGCTCGGACAGAAACAGATAGGTCTTGGAGGGAATACACCCCCGGAACAGACAGACCCCGCCGGGACGGGTGGCGGTATCCACCAGTGTTACATCCATTCCCAGGTCGGCGGCGTGAAAGGCCGCGCCATAGCCGCCCGGCCCGCCGCCGATGATGAGAAGATCCGTTTCCTGGGTCAGTTCTCCCATTACCATTGTGCCACCTCCTTATGACTCCTTACAGCTCTCCACTGCGGTTTGGTTTACGCCATCGTCATCAGCAACTCTTCGGGATCTTCCAGGGCATCGATCACCATGCGCAGAAAACGCGATGAATCCGCCCCGTCCAGTACCCGGTGATCAATGGTAAGGACCATCGGCAGCATCAGCCGGGGTACAATCTCCGGACGGCCCGCCCGGGTTTCCCGGACCACCGGCTGCTGCTTCGCGCTGCCCATGCCCATGATCGCCACCTGGGGATAGTTGATAATCGGGGCAAAGTGCCCGCCGCCCAGCGGTCCGATATTGGTGATGGTGAAGCTTCCGCCCTGGAGATCCTCTATGCCGGTTTTCCGGTCACGGGTTTTTTCAATCAGTTCCGCCAGTTCGATAGAAAGATCGGTGATGCTTTTCCGGTCCACGTCCCGGATGACCGGTACGATCAGGCCGTCCGGTGTGTCCACGGCGACACCGATGTGGTAATACTGCTTGAGAACGATTTCTCCGGCCTCGGGATCGAGGCTGGCATTGAACCGCGGAAAGGCTTTCAGCGCGCCGACCACCGCTTTCATGGCGAAGATCGTCAGCGTGAGGCGTCCGCCTTTCTCCGCCACCTTCTCCTTGTGCTTCTGCCGGAACGCTTCCAGACCGGTCACGTCGGCGGTATCCTGGGAGGTGACATGGGGAATCTGTGACCAGGAGAGCGCCATCTGTCTGGCGATGGCCCGCCGGATGGAGCGGACCGGTTCCCGCTGCACCGGACCCCATTTTTCAAAGTCGGGCAGGGGCGGTACTTCCACCGTAATGGGACGGCCTTCGGCTTCTTTCGGTTTTTCGGGTTTCTTCTGTTCCCGTGCAGGTTTCTTTTCGGGCGTTTCTTTCCGCTCCGGCTTCTGTTCCGCCGCTTTTTTGCCTTCTTCGGCAAAGGATTCCACATCCTCCCGGGTGACCACGCCGCCCTTTCCGGAAGGCGTCACATCCCGCAGATTGACGCCCATCTCCCTTGCCAGCCGCCGGGTTGCCGGGGATGCCGGCACCGGTCCTTCTTTCTGTCCGGCTTTCTTCTCTTTCTTCTGTTCTTTTTCCGCCGGCTCTTTCTTCTCTTCGGCTCCGGGGGGTGCTTTCTCTTTGGCTTCGGGCTTTTTCTTAGTCTTTTTCTTTTCTACTTTTCCCTTTTTCCCCTTGTCCGGTTTACCCGACTCTTCCCCGCCGGAGAGCGCTTCACTCTCGGCTTCGGCGGTTTCCTCTTCCCCGGCTTCTTCCTGTTCGGCCTCTTC